>CAZLII010000261.1:0-6579 GCA_964559065.1 uncultured Nitrospirales bacterium
CACCTCGTGGTCGTACATGCGCACGAAACTTTCCTTGCTGCACACGTTGAGCGCGGCGAGGACGGCCTTTAGATCATCGGTGTAGTCGGCGCGCGCGATGTGGATCTCGGGGCGCGGCGGCGCGGGCGCGAGTTCCGCTTCGAGGCACATCTTCGGCACGCCGTTGTGCAGGAAGTCCATGGACAGCGAGGCGATGCGGCGGCCTTCATAGAAGCACTCCAGAAAGCCGGAGTCATTGAATTCGCCGAGGACGGTCGCCTCGACTTCGCGCCGCCGCGCGAGGTCGAGGAACGCCGCGATCTTGTCCGGCGGCACCGCAAGCGTCATGCGTTCCTGCGCCTCGGAAAGGAAAATCTCCCACGGGGCGAGGCCGGCGTATTTCAGCGGGGCGCGGTCCAGATGCACCACCGCGCCGCCCGGTTTCTGCGCCATTTCGCCCACGCTCGACGACAAGCCGCCCGCGCCGTTGTCCGTAATACAGTTGTAGAGGCCGAGATCGCGCGCTTCCATGAGGAAATCGGCCATCTTCTTTTGCGTGATGGGGTCGCCGATCTGCACCGCCGTCGCCGGGGACCCCTCGTGGAGTTCCTCGGAGGAGAAGGTTGCGCCGTGGATGCCGTCCTTGCCGATGCGGCCGCCGGTCATGACGATGCGGTCGCCGGGCAGGGCCTGCTTGACGTGGCTGGGGCGTCCGGCGATCACGGCGGGAATCAGGCCGCCTGTGCCGCAGAAGACCAGCGGTTTGCCGAGAAAACGCTCATGAAACACGATGGCGCCGTTGATGTCGGGGATGCCGCTCTGGTTGCCGCCGTCCTTGACGCCGGCGTGCACGCCGCGCAGCACGCGCCGGGGATGCAGCAGGCGTTCGGGGATTTCGCCGTCGTAGAAGGGCGAGGCGAAGCAGAACACGTCGGTGTTGAAGATGCAACGACAGCCCATTCCCGCGCCGAGGATGTCGCGGTTGACGCCGACGATACCCGTCATCGCGCCGCCGTAGGGGTCGAGCGCGGAGGGGCTGTTGTGCGTTTCCGCCTTGAGCGCGAAGAGGTGGTTTTCGTCGAAGCGGATGATGCCCGCGTTGTCGTGGAACACGCTCATGAGCCAGTCCACACGCCTGCCCACCGCGTCCGTGGTCGCTTTGATGTAAGTTTTGAAAAGGCTGTCAATCTCGCGCGTTTTGCCGTCGGGATCGGCGTAGCGAATCACGGCGTTGAAAATTTTGTGCTTGCAGTGTTCCGACCACGTCTGCGCGAGGATTTCCAGTTCGATGTCGGTGGGGCGCGGCGGCAACGCCGCCTTTTCGCGCTGGGCGCGCACCCCGGGGGTGCGGTAATAGGCCTGAATCGCCTGCATCTCGCGCAGGTCCAGCGCAAGCATCCGGTCGCGGCTCATGGCCACAAGCGCGTCGTCGGGGATTTCCAGGTCCACCTCATGCACCACGACCTCGCTGCGCTCGGTCACAATCGGCAGCCCCAGCAGCGATGCGCCGCGCAGCGCCGCCACCTCCTCCGCCGATTTGACCACCCACTGCTCGATGAGGTCGTTGGCGAGTGCGCGCCGCGCGATGGCCTCGCAGGTTTCCCGCGTTGCTCCGCGCACGGCGTATTGGCGTGACTTGAAGACCGTTTCACCCGGCGCGAGCGCGCGGCCCAGCGTGTCCTGAATGCCCTCGACCGAACTGCGGCCCACGTTGTCGGTCACGCCCGGACGAAAGCCCACCTCGATGATAAAATCATAATTGCGGGCGATGGACCGGTTGACGGCCGATTCCTGGATGATGGGATCGGTGAACAGTTCGACGCGCACGCGCTCCAGTTCCTCCGGGGTCAGCGCGGCGTGGAGGGTGTACACATCAATAACGCGCACGTCCGCCACCGCGATGCCGATGTCCTCGTGCAGGCGGGCGCGGAGCGCCTGGCCCGCCGGGTCCGGCCTGTCGGCCAGCATGGCCACTTCGATCCGATCAGCCATAGACAAGATTCCCCTCGTAATGCACGCTGCCGTCGCCTTCCACGATTTCGCCGATGACCGTGCTGGTCTGCCCCGCCAGTTCCACCGTTTCCTGCGCCTTGGCCACCTGTTCCGCAGGCACCACGAAGAGCATTCCCTGGCCCAGGTTGAAGGTGCGCAGCATCTCCTTGTCCGAGACCCCGCCCGTTTCTTTCAGAAACGTGAAGACCGGCGGCACGGTCCACGCATCGAGCCGAATTGTCGCCGCCGTGCCCTCGGGCAGGATGCGCGGGAGATTCTCCGTGATCCCGCCGCCGGTGATGTGCGCCATGCCGCGCACTTCGACCACCTTCAGCACGATCTGCATCAGTTTCGCGTAACTCAGGTGCGGCGCGATCAGCGCCTCCAGCACCGTCTTGCCGACGCCCGGCATCGGGTCGTCCAGCCCAAGCCCCGCCACCTCAAAGCAGATTTTTCGCGCCAGGCTGTAGCCGTTGGTGTGCAGCCCGGATGACGGCAGGCCGATGATCCGGTCGCCCGGCAGGATCGTTGAGCCGTCAATGATCTTCTTGCGGTCCACGATGCCCACAATCGTCCCCGCAATGTCGTATTCGTCCTCGTGGTACATGCCGGGCATCTCGGCCGTTTCCCCGCCGATCAGCGCGCAGCCCGCGTAGCGGCAGCCCGCCGTCAGCCCGCGCATGATCTCCACCACCACCTCCGGGCGCATCTTGCCCAGCGCCAGGTAATCCAGAAAAAACAACGGCCGCGCGCCCTGCACCAGGATGTCGTTGACGCAATGCGAGACCAGGTCAATGCCCACCGTGTCGTGCTTGCCCGACATGAACGCCAGTTTCAGTTTCGTGCCCACGCCGTCCACGCTCGACACCAGCACCGGCTCCTCCATCCCCTGCAGGTTCAGTTGATACATCGCGCCGAAGGCGCCGATGTCCCGCAGCACGCTGTCATTGAAGGTGCGTTGCACCAGGTCCTTGATGGTTCCAATCGCGGCATTCGCGGCGTCTATGTCAACGCCCGCATCGCGGTAACTCAGGCCGGGTCTGTCCTTGTCCGTCATGATGATTCCTTAGCGGTTAAGCGTGCAGGGAGACAGCATAGCGCCGGGGCTTGCTATAAGTCAAATGAAATGATATGATTCAGGTGATAAGAATACCTTATCATTAACGGAATCTTCGACAATGCGACAGATATTGCCATTCTTCGGACTGCGGTGGCTTGCCTGGACGCGCGGGCGGCGTGCCGCCCGGATAACAGAAAGACGCCCCCATGACCCTTGATGCGCTGAGATGTTTCTGCGCCATCGTCGAGGCCGGCGGATTCCGCGCGGCGGCGGAACGCGTTCACCGTTCGCAGCCCGCAGTCAGCCAGCAGTTGAAATCGCTGGAGCGGACCGCAGGCCGCCCGTTGATTGACCGGCGGACATGCCGCCCCACGGCGCTTGGGCAGATTGTGTATGAGCGCGCCCGCGCCATGCTGCAGGCCGCAGCGATGCTGGCGCGGGAGATCGCCGACGCCGACGAGACGCCCGGGCGCGAATTGCGCCTGGGCGTCAGCGACACCACCGCGCTCTACCTCCTGCCCGGCCATGTGCGCCGCTTTGCGGAAGCGATGCCGCAGACGCGGCTGGTAATGGTCACGCGCAATTCCGACGCCGTCGCCGAGGGCGTGTTGCGCGGCGAACTCGACCTCGGCCTCGTCACGCTGCCCCTGCGCCACCCCGACCTCGAAGAGGAGCCTCTGTTCCGGCAACGGCTGGTTTTGGCCATGCCCGCTGGGCACCGGCTCGCCCGGCGCCGGAACATCCGCTTCGCCGAACTGCGCGACGAACCTGTCCTCCTCATTGACGCGCATACCCGCACCGGCGCGATGCTCCGCGATGCTTTCCGCGACGCGGAATTCACCCCGCAGACCATCATGGACAGCGGATCATTCGAGGTGATTAAGCGTTACATCGCCGAGGGGTTGGGCGTTTCGTTTTTGCCGGCGTGCGTGCTGGACGACGATGATGCCGCCATTCGCGCCGCCGCAGTATCCGGTCTGCCCGAAATCCTCATCGGCGCGGTTTGGCAAAAAAGCGCCTACCTCGCACGGGCGGAACGGGTATTCCTGGGCTTGTTGCGCGAAACGGCGGCGATGCAGAAGCCGGGAAAGAAAAGACGGCAGGGACAGGAGGGACAGTAGGGACAGCGCTGGTTGCCGTCATTGCTATCGGCCACCGCCATGCCATTTACAAGGATTGCATTTTTTCCTGAGATGCCGCATTCAGGTTGTGTGTGCGGCTTCCTTCCACCTCTGTGCGGCGTTGGGGTTGGGGGTGGGGAAACGCGCGCCGCATTCCCGCTGCCAGGCGTGAAGCATGTCGCGAAGTTCTGCGGTCTTATCCGGCAGGCTTTCTGCGAGGTTGTTCTGTTCTCCCAAATCCTGCTTCAGGTTGTACAACTCGACGTGATTGTCCTCGAAAAACTCAATGAGTTTGTATTCGCCGAGGCGCATCGCCGCGCCGGGGAACGCGCCCTGGTTGCCGTAGTGCGGGTAATGCCAGTACATCGCCCCCCGGTCCGGCGCATTCGTATCGCCGCGCAACAGGGGAACAAAACTCATGCCGTCGCAATGTTGTTCGGGCATTGGGCGCAACCCCGCCATTTCGAGCATCGTGGGATAGAAGTCGGTACTTGTCACCGGCCGTTCCCACACGCCGCCGGGCGCGGTCACGCCGGGCCATTTGACCAGCATCGGCACGCGGATGCCGCCTTCGTAAAGCCAGCCTTTGCCCGCGCGCAACGGCACGTTGCTCGTGGGCGCGCCTTCGGAAGTGGACAGGCCGCCATTGTCCGACATGAAGATGACCGCTGTGTTCTGCGCAAGCCCGCTTCGCTCGAGCGCATCGAGCACCACGCCCACCGCCGCGTCCATCGCCTCGACCATGGCAGCGAACACGGCATGGTTCTGCACCTGCCGCGCCATGCGGTCGCCTTCGGGCAGGAATTCCGGCCCCTGCGCCGGCATCTGTTTCGCCTTCTCTTCGTATTTGCGAATCAAGTCCTCCCGCGCCTTGAGCGGGGTGTGCACCAGATACAGCGAATGGAACAACAGGAACGGGGCGTCGCCGACATTTTCGAGAAACGCCGCCGATTCCCGCGCGATCCGCTCCGGCAGGTATTCGCCCTCCGGGCCGTCGGATAGTTTCGGGTTATTGTAGGGGGAGAAATACGATGGCGGACTTCCTTTCTCGAAACCTCCTTTGTTGACCTCGAAGCCCTGATCCTCCGGGTAATGGCCTTCTCCGCCCAGGTGCCACTTGCCCGCGAAAAAGGTGCAGTATCCCGCTTCGCGAAACGCCTCGGCAAAGGTGGTCTCCTCCAGCGGCATCCGGTTTAGATATGGCGCGGGCAGGAGGGGCTTCGTGCCTGTGGGATGCTTGTGCGCATTTTCCGGCTGCGGCGCGCCGAACCAATCCGTCGTCGCCAGGCGCACCGGATATTTTCCGGTCATGATGCTGACCCGCGTGGGGCTGCATACCGGGCACGCCGCGTAGGCTTCCGTGAAGCGCATGCCTTCGCGCGCAAGACGGTCCAGATGCGGCGTCTCGTAAAAGGCGCTGCCGTAACAGCCCAAGTCGCGCCACCCAAGATCATCGGCGAGAAAGAAAATGAAATTCATTCTTTCGCCTCCTGCAGATTGCGCCGCCCACGGCAGCCCCGCCAGGGCCGCCGCGCCAAAGCCCGCCCGTTTCAGAAAATCGCGTCGTGAACAATTCATGGTCTTGGAATCCTCTGTATGTTCGACTACGCGTTTGTCCGGATGTCGAGGCCATAGAGTGTTGCGAAGACCTTGGCGCGCTGCGCGAAGTTGCCGCAGAACAGTGACGGATGCGGGCCGGGATAGATATCACAAATGTTTTTCACGTCGTGCATTTTCACCAGCACGCGCGTGGCGCAGCCGCCGGTGGGGGGACACTCCGGCGAATTGACCACCTCGCCGTTCCAGGCGTGCAGCAACGGACCGTCCGCCTGATACTTGAAGAGGGTCACCTGCTCGTTGGGCGGCCATTTCACGTCGAGCGCCAGGGTCTTGGGCAGTTGGTGGAAGAATGGCCGCAGTTCGTAGGGGGCTTCCTCCTTTCCGGCCCCGCGCATCTGCGGCGTACAGGTGCAATGCGCGCCGAAATAGCGGTTCTCCGTCGTGTCGAATTCCGGGTTATGCTGAAAACCGCCCACACCAAAGAGTTGCGCGCCGACCATCAATGAGAGGGTGGCGTTCAGGTCGTTCTCGCAGCCGCAGGGAATGAGCCTGCCGTTATTGATGGCGAAACTCAGGCACGGCTTGCGGTGCTTCAAGAAAAGGCACTCAATGGTGATGGCATCTGCCCGGTGCCGCTCCATGAGTTTCTGCACGGCGGCATGGGCGCGGACGGCATCCAGAAACGCCTCATCCGCGAGGTCGGTAACTTGGATGGCGTGGGCGCGAACAGCGTCGGCGATCTGGCGCATCTCCGCCGTCAGTTCCGTTTCATCGAACAGGTCGTTGAAATGCGCGGCGGGCACGCCGTGGACCGCCGTGTTGAAAAATGGCTCGACGTCGTCCGCCTCCTCCTGGAGTTTTCCGGAT
>CAZLII010000262.1:0-6569 GCA_964559065.1 uncultured Nitrospirales bacterium
GCAGGCAATAACAACGCGATGAAAGGGCGCAGGCAGATGCCGATGATACTGGCGATTGAGGGCGGCGGCACGCATAGCGCGGCGGGCCTGTATGCGGAAGACGGTCGGCTTGTCGCCGAACGTCAGGGTGGACCGGCCAATCCCGTGTCCACGGGGCTGGAGGCATGTCTGGACGCGCTTGCGGCGCTGGCCGCGCCTTTGCTGGAACAGACGGACGCGCCGGTGTCGGCGCTGGCGGCCATCGCGGGGGCCAAGACCCCGGAATGCCAGATGGTCATTGCCGATGGACTGTGTGCGGCGCTGGACTTGGAATCCGCAGCGGTGTGTCCCGATTTGCATCCGATACTCTGGGCGAATGCGCCGCATTCGCCGGGGATTCTGGCGCTGGCGGGCACGGGTTCCGGCGTTATCGCGAAGAATGGGGCGGGAGAATGGTTGCATCTGGGCGGGCGCGGTCCAATTATCGGCGACCAGGGCAGCGCGTGGGCGCTGGCCGCCGCCGCATTGCGCGCCGTGTTCGATGCGCTGGATGAAGGGCAGTCCCCCGGTCTGCTTATGCAGACGCTGATCGCATGCGCGGACGTAGCAGCCATTGATGCGTTGCCCGCGTGGACCGCTGAAGCAACGAAGGACCGCATCGCGGCGCTGGCGTGCCATGTGGCGGCGGCGGCGGAGCAGGGCGACGTGCTGGCGCAGCAATGCGTCGAAGCGCAAGCATCGGCGCTGGCGCATCTGGCGTGGATCGCGCAACAGCGGCTGCAACTGCCCCCGGAGACGCCGTTGTTCCTCGCGGGCGGCCTGCTCACGGGATCACAGGTTTTTCGGGCCGCCTTTCTGCGCGCGGTGGCCGCCTCCGGGGCCGCACTGACACCTTCTGAACCGCCGTTGTCGGGGCATCGCGCAGTGCATGCGGTGGCGTTGCTTTCTCCGCAGCCGTCGTGGATCACCACCGTCCAGGCAAGCCTGGACGCCACAAAGCGGCGGCAAGCCGCCGCAGTCCAAAGCACTGCCGGGTCAAGAAACCGTTACTTTAAGGATCAGGATCAAAGGCAGCGTGAAACACTGCCGCCGACGGAGCAGGTGGCGGTTGACGGGGATCCGTTGGACCAATTGAGCGCAAAGGGTATTGTCGCGCGCATGAACCGTCTTGATGCGGCAGTCATTCCCGCGATTGCCGCGCAAAGCGACAAGATCGCAGAACTCATTGAAGCGGCGTCGAAAACGCTGATGAGCGGCGGGCGGATCATTTATGTCGGCGCAGGCACGAGCGGGCGACTCGGCGTGTTAGACGCTGCGGAGTGTCCACCGACCTTCGGCGTAGAACCCAACCGCGTCATCGCCTTGATTGCCGGCGGCGATGCCGCGTTGCGCCGCAGCATCGAAGGCGCAGAAGACGATGTGGCGCAGGCTGCCGACGACATTGCCGCCGCAAATGTGTGTAAGAATGATTTGGTGGTGGGCATTACGGCATCCGGTACAACGCCCTATGTGGTCGCCGCGCTCCGCGCGGCGGCAGACCGTGGGGCGGCCACGGCGCTGCTGTGCTGCAATCCGGCGGTTGACGCGGCGCAAGCGGGGCTGGTCATCGCGCTGGACACCGGCCCGGAAGCCCTTGCCGGTTCAACGCGGTTGAAGGCGGGCACTGCGACCAAGATGGCGCTCAACATGATTTCGACGGGCGCGATGGCCCTTGCCGGCTATGTGTATCAGGGGATGATGACGCATATGCAGCCTGCGAACGCCAAACTTCGCCGCCGTGCCGCGCGCATCCTTGCGACATTGGCCGGCATTCCAGAGCAGACCGCGGAATCGCTTCTCCGCGAGGCGGAGTGGCGCATCCCCGTGGCCGTTATCATGGCGGTCAAGGGCGCGGACGCGCGCATGGCGGAAACACTGTTGCATCGCGCCGGCGGGTGTCTGCGTGACGCATTGCAGTCGCTGCCGCCGGAATAACGCGACAAAAATTGCGCGGCATTCATTGTTCGGGGTATGCTCATCGTTATGCGATGCGCGGATACAGCGGGAGGAATCCAAGGATGGATCTGTCTATCCTGAAAAAACAGCAGGCGCGTTTTGTGGTTGGGTTGATGTCGGGCACATCAAGTGACGGCATTGATGCGGCGCTGGTCAGAATCAAGGGGACGGGGTCCAAGATCGTCATCAAACTGATCAGCCATCGTCATTTTCCGTATGCGCCTAAGTTTCGGATTCGCCTGCTGAATGAGCATATGACGGCGCGCGAAGCGTGCATTCTGAATTTTGAATTGGGCGAACGCTTCGCGGAAGCGGTGCTGGCGATGATGGAGGAGGCGCAAAAGGAGGGGGTTTCGGTTGATTTTATCGCATCGCATGGCCACACGGTGGCGCATCTGCCGCCGCCGCACAACGAGAAGCCTGGCACGATGCAGATTGGCGAGGCGGCGATCATCGCGGAGCGCACCGGGCGGCTGGTGGTTTCGGATTTCCGCACGCGCGACATGGCGGCGGGCGGCCAGGGCGCGCCGCTTATCCCTTATGCCGACTGGCTGTTGTTCCGGAAACTCGACCGCAAGGTGGCCTGCCTTAATATCGGCGGCATCGCCAACTTTACCGTGGTCACGCCGAATTTTGAGGATATCCTCGCGTTCGATACCGGCCCCGGCAACATGGCCATTGACGGCGCGGTCCGACTCCTCACGCGGGGAATGAAGGAGATGGACAAGGACGGCGCGGCGGCGGCGAAGGGCAAAGTTATTGAGGAATTCAAGGAGTTTCTGTTGAGTCACCGCTATTTCGCCAAGGTGCCGCCCAAAAGCGCCGGGCGCGAGGAATTCGGCGCGGAGGCGTATTTGCGCGATGCCCTGGCAGCGCGGCGCAGCCATTCCTTTGATGACCTCGTGGCGACCATCACGGACGCCGTGGCCACCAGTATCGTCACTGCCTTCAACCGTTTCATCCGCCCGGAACACGAACCGCAATATCTCATTATCGGGGGAGGCGGTGCGATGAACCTCACGTTGATGCGCCTGATTCGCCGGGGCCTGCCGGGCGTCCAGGTATTCACCAGCGACCAGTTCGGCATTCCCCACACCGCGCGCGAAGCCATCGCCTTCGCCATCCTCGGCAATGAAACGCTGTTTGGCACGCCCGCCAATGTGCCGCAGGCCACCGGGGCCAGCCATTCCGTGGTGCTGGGCAAAATCACCCCGCCGTAATTTCGGGCCGCCCGGGAAAAAGACCAACGCTTCGGGGAGATCGTAGGGGTTCAGCGCACGATGTCGCCCGGAAAGAGGGTCGCATCCACGCGGCCGGCGTCGGTGATGGCGCGGATGGCCGCCACAAAATGGCCAATGATGCGGTCTCGATCATGGTAATCACCGCGCCGGAGGGCGTTCTGTCGCCAGGTGAGAAACCGTTCCGGTTGCGCGGCGATGCCTTCCAGGAGTTCCGAGACTGCGTCGAGGCGGTCCCACGGGAACCACGGGCCGGGTTCTTCGGTGAGCATCTCACGGCCCAGGGGGCTGTCGGCGTCGCACACGGCGAGAATGGGGCATCCAGCCGCCATGCCGGGAATCATTTTGGACGGGATAAAGGAGCCGCCGCTGCCACTGCGCTCGGTGATAACAAAGAAATCCGTGGCATGCAGCGCGGCGGCAAAGGCTGCTTCGTCCAGAAACGGGCCGAAGGAAAAACGGGCATCGCCGGTTTCTTCCACCCATTGTCGAACACTTTCGGCGTGGCCGCCGTCGCCATGAATGCGGAACGTGAAGCGGGCCGCACTGGCGTGAAGCGTCTGACAGAACCGGAGCAGGTCCTGCTTGGAGCCGATGTTGCCGGCATAAAGCAGATTGACGGGATCGGCCGGCGGCCGGCGGGCGCGATCAGGCAGGGCGCGGATTTCCGCAGCAAGCGAGGCGTTCAGCCAGTTGGGAAGATATAGCACCGGTTGCCGCTTCGTTCGCAGGGGAAGCAGGCGGTCAATCATCACCGGCGAAATGCTGCTCCAGATATCCGCGCGGTTGAACAGGCCCTTCTGGATGGCGTTCAACACGGCGGGCGCCAGTCGGCCGCGCGCAATGCCGCCCGCCTGCGCCGCCGTTGCGGAAAGGTCCTGCACGTTGAGCCAGAGCGGCTTGCGCCACAGCCATTTGTTGAGCGTGGCAAAGGCGACCGCGCCGACCAGCGGGCAGAAGACCATGACCATGTCGTAGCCGCGTCCGCGGGGCAGCGAGCGCAGCAGGGAAAAGAGAAATGACGCCTCATAGACAAGGCGCTGGAAGAGGGAATTGGGCCGGGAAGGGATGAAGATGCCGTATCGCTCGACGCGCACCTGCTCCTCCTCGTATCGTTGAATCCGCCAGCCGTTTCCGCCGCTTTTGTCGCGCCATTCCGGATAGTAGGGATACGCGCACCGGATGGTGACCGCAAAGCCGCGCGCGGCCAAGCCGCGCGCAAGGTCCGTGAAGACCGCCGCGCCGCCCCCGCGGTCCGGGTGAAATACATTGACGATTATCAACACACGAGGCTGATCCGCCTGGCCGCCCATATGCCCGCAAAATCCTGACATTGATGTTGCTCGGCACAGCAATGCCATGCCGCAGTCCAAGGAAACCGCTGAAAAAATTCAGGAAAAAGACAAAGGCGCGGGATGCGTTTTTTCGTCGAACCCCGCGCCCGGTTTATATCAGCCTATAAGGATTATTTCAAGGAAACCATCTCCACCAGGGCTGCGCCGTCGCTGAGCGGACGCCGAATGAGGCTGATGCGGAAGGATGCCGGATCAGCGTTGGCAGGCACTTCAAAGGCGTTCTCCAGTTTCTCCCACGCGCCGCTGCCGGAGGTATAGACGCGCTCCTTCATTTCCTTGCCGTCAACCTTGTACGATACGACAGCATGGAGTTCCTCTTCTTTCGGAGCCTTGAGCACTGCGCTCAAGGTGAGTTTTCGCCCTGTTTTGATGCGGTGCGCGGCAATGGTCTGCGAAACCACCGCAAAATTGTCTTTGCCGGGTAGCGGCAGTTCCACAGCCACCGACCCTTCTTTGGATCCGGTCGTCTTTTTCGCCTGCGCGGTCACCCAATTGTCGCCCTGACCTTCCCGCACATTCCAACTGTGGGGCGCGCCGTCGCGCCAATCCTCGAATGTCCCATTCACGATGATTTCCGGCAGTGGTTTCGGCTTGGGCGGCTCCTTCTTTTCAGGTTTCGCCGGTTCCTTCTTTTCCACCCGCGGGGGTGCCGGGGGTGCGGGCTTCGGGGCCGGGGCCGCCTTCTTTTCCGCGCGTTGCGGCGCGTCGCCCGTCGGCGGGGTGCATGCGCCCATCACGGACATCAACGCCATCACAGTAATTACAGCAATCAGTTTCTTTGCCATGATCGTCATCTCCTTACGCCTTGCGCCGCTTCTGCGGCGCAGAACCTTTTACATGGGAATGGAAATTCCTGTAAACAATAACATAACGCAGCCCTTGGGTGGAAATGGGACGTTTTACACGGCGCAAACGTCATCACGCTTTTGGGGTATACATAGGAGAGTGGAAACCAGGGGTCAAGATTCATTGTACGGTAGCCGGATTGCATCGGGATGCGGGGCAATGTAGGCTAGGACCGCAAGAACCCAAAAGGAGAAACGGGAATGATGCTGCTGTCACAAATTCTGATTATGGCGCTGGCAGAGACGGGCGGGATGCTGCCGCGCCCGGAGCACGGGTTGGACTTCGACACGCCGGCGATGCGGTGGGATGAGGCGATGCCGCTGGGAAACGGGCTGCTGGGGGCGCTGGTGTGGGGCAACGGGAATCCGCTGCGGATTTCGCTGGACCGGACGGACCTCTGGGACCTGCGCCCGGTGGAGGAGTTCGAGACAGAGGAATACGACTGGGGCGTGATGCAGGCGTGGGAGCGGGAGGGACGCTACGACGACCTGAAACGACTCTATGAGGACCCCTATCACCGTCCTGCGCCGACGAAAATCCCGGCGGGCCGGATTGAAATCCGCTTTGATAAGTCGCCGGCCTTCGCGGGCGCAACCTTGACGCTCGCCGATGCGACCGCGGCGTTCCGTCTCGCGGACAAGACCGCCGCGCGCGTGTGGATTCACGCCACGGAGCCGGTGGGCGTCATCGAGATTACGGGCAAGGCCGGGGTGCAGCCGCGCCTGGCGGCGCCGGCATTCGGCGGCAAGGAAGCGGGGCCGGTGCGCCCCGCGATTGTGGCGGGCGAATTGGCGCAACTGGGCTATCCGCCGCCGGTCGAGCGCAGCGGCGAGCAATGGACAGCCTACGAGCAGGAGGGCTGGGGCGGCTTCCGCTTCGCGGTGCATCTGGGCTGGCGCGCGTCAAAGGGGCGCTGGCTGGGCGTATGGTCCGTGGCGTCGTCTTTTGAGGGGCCGGACCCGGCGGCCATCGCGGCGGCGTGGGTGGCGAAAGCGCTCAATGGCGGCTTGGACGCCCTGCGCGAAAGCCACGAGGCGTGGTGGCGGGGGTATTGGGAGAAGTCGTCCATCTCCGTGCCCAACCCGGTGGTTGAGCGCCAGTGGTATCGGGACGCCTACAAGTCCGGCGCGGCGAGCCGGCGCGGGTCGCCGCCGAT
>CAZLII010000263.1:0-6563 GCA_964559065.1 uncultured Nitrospirales bacterium
ATCGCCTTCCGGGGGATCGGGCAATTGGGTGATGGCTTCGCGCAGGTCTGCCGGGGGGACGACGACGACGAGGACGTTGTCGCCGAAGTCGCGCGACTTGGCGGTCCTGATGGCGCGCATGGCGCCGAAGCCGACGAAACGGCCGTCGAGGGTGAATCCGGGCGAGGACAGGACGTCGCGGGATCTGTGGCTGCCCATGATGTAGTAACTGCGGGGGCGTTCGACAATCGCCTCGATGCGGTCCACCAGCACGCAGTGGGCGCGGCGGGCCACTTCGCCGAGTTGTGTGATCACCGCCACGGTCTCCAGCAATTCCGGCACGGCGCTGTTGTCGAGACTGATGTGCGGCATGGGGCTGTCGGGCGGCTTGGTGGGCCGCAGGAAGGCCAGGTCCAGGTCCTTGTCGCGAAGCGCGACCAGGGCGGGCAGTTCCTGGGCGTCCGGCAGCAGGATTTTGATTGAAACCACCTTGCTGGACATTTCCCCGCGCTGCGTGTCCATGCCCTCAAAGAGCGACAGCGGGTCCAGGAAATTGAGCGAGACCACGGTTAGCCCTGAAGGGTCAATGACGGCGCCGTTGGCCCAGGTCTCCCGGTCGCGGGTTTCGCCGCCAAAGGACATTCCGATGACGGCCTGGACGGTCACCACGGCGTTCTTGTGCATTTCAAAAACGTCGCGGCCTTTCCGGGCAATTTCGTCTGCGGACGTCGCGCAGGCCGCGACCGCGAGACCCACGATAATCGAACAATAGCGAAGGTTCATCATGTTGTGTTTCCTTGGCCGGGGGCAGTTGTTTTTATGTAGCCGCTTGTCGGCATTATAGCCGTTTTACTGACCGCATGGCTTATAGGGTTGGTGGACGATACGGGCGAAGAGGAGGATGGTTTCCCCGGATTCCGTCTGGTCCGGAAAACAGAACCAGGCATTGGGCACTGCGGAAAAATCCGCTTCCACGCGGCGTTCCGTGCCCGAAGCAGTTGGCGTGTCAGACCTGAAGATGAGCGGCGCATCAAGCGGAGCAAACGTAAAATGCACGGAGATAAAGCCATCCGTGTCGGGGGCTTCGATTTGAATGCGCAGCCCATGCGTGAACCCCCTGGGCTTGCGCTCCAGATACAAGTGAATGGCGTGACCGGGGTCAATCATGGTGGACCCGCGCCCCAAGTCCAACGCCGTCGGCGAGGGGTCATCCTGCCATGCGAGGGATTCCATTCCCATGTTCAGGATCTGCTTGCCGTCCACCCGCAGGCGATGTGCATTCAAAAGCAGGTCGCCGTGTTGCAGGGGCGTCCATGAGGAATCTTCCGAATCCTCCAATCCCGGCATTTTGTCCACAGGGATACCCGGCGCAATCTGGATGGCGCGGGCTTCGACGCCATAGGTTGCGGTCGGCGTCCAATGCGGCGCGGCGGTGGGCGCCTCACCGGCCGCCATGCCATACGCCATTAGGATCAGATACATCGGCAGATGTCGCATCGCCGACCGGAATACCTCGCGATCATACTTCATACTATATTCCGTAGAGGCGCTTTGGCCTGCGCCCCGCTTCAGTTCAGCCATCCCAAATCCAGCGCAACACGCGCAAAGGTGAGCACCAGGGCGAAGCCGCACATATCGGTCAGGGTGGTGAGAATGGGCGGCGCACCCAGTGCCGGGTCCACTTTGATGGCGCGAAGCATCAGGGGCACCAACCCTCCCAAGGACACAGCCACCAGAGTGTTCAGGGTGAATGCCCCGCCTATAACGACGCCCAGAAACGGGGTGCCGTGCCATCCGAGGTATGCGACGCCGCCCAGAACCACCCCCAGCACAGCGCCGTTAATCAGCCCGACCGATACCTCCTGCGCCCATACCCGCAGATAGTCTTTTGGCTTGATCAATCCCAGTGTAAGTTCCCGGATGCTTACCGCCACCGCCTGGTTTCCGCTGCATCCGCTCAGATTGCAGATGATCGGCATGAAGAACACCAGCGCGAACAGATTCTCGACGGTTTGCTGATGGCGCAAAATCACGCTGGCCGCCGTAATGCTCAGGGCCATGTTCAGGCAAAGCCAGATCAGCCGGTGTGATGTGCGCTCTCCAAGCGGCATGCTGCGCAGTTCTTCACCCCCGATAATGCCGCTGAAGCGCAGAAAATTCCGGCCGTGTTCCTCGCCGACAGCCTCTTCGACGTCGGCCCGGCGCACCACGCCAACCATGCGACCTTGCTCATCCGTCACCGGAATGCACCAGAATGAATACCGGTCAAAAAGCAGGTTCACCTCCGAGAGCGGGGCGGTATCGAGCACATACACCGGGTTAACAATCATTACTTCAGAGAGTTTCTTATCTGCGGGCGACAACAGCAGGTCGCGTAGCCGCAGCACCCCGATGAGCGTGCCGTGTTCCGATTGCACATAGGCGTATTGAACGCCGTAATCTGAATATTGTTCGGCGTTTTCGCGCATATCCCGGATCACGTCACCCACGCGCATCTCCTGGGGATACACGACAAACTCCGTCACCATCACCCCGCCGGCGGTGTCTTCCTCGTAACGGAGCAGATTGCGCGCGTCCTGCGCTTCTTCGGGGGCCATCCCCTGCAGGATGGCCTCGGCGTCCTCCTCGTCCAGTTCGGCAAGCAGGTCGGCCCGGTGATCGCTTTCCATTTCTTCGACGATCGCCGAGGCGTGCGCTGGGGGGAGTTCCTCCAGGATGTCGGCGGCCTGGGCATCGGCCAGTTCCTGAAGCAAATCAGCGGCCGACTCCGGTCCCAGCAACGCCAGGATTTGATGGTTCTCCTCGTCGTCAAAGCGGGTGAAGGCGCGCGCCACTTCGCCCGGGGACAACTCGTGCAGGTATGCCTGAAGCGCAGACGCATCCCTTTGCTGCACAAGCGCCATGATCTGATCCCAAGGCTCTTTTATTTCAAGTTCCGCCATGTTGTGGCCTGTTTTCCAAGTTGCGGACAAATCCGAGAAATCGCCGACCGACGCCCTCTTCTGACGCGCGAGGCACGCAGGCAGCCGTCATAGGATGCTTTCCAAGCACTGCGCACCCGGCGCCTTTGCCGCCGACAAGGCCGTTATTGTATCAAAAAGAGACAATTAGATGGAATTTCCCGGAGGAGATTTGCGTTTCCGGTAGTAAGTGGTGCTATACTGTTGTGCAATCTTCACATACACATGAAAACCTTCCGTGTATCTCCTATGCGCGCATTCAGAAGATGGGGAGGTTTTTTTCGTTTAGGCGCGGGGATGGAAAAGCATGGGACTGAACCTGGCAGATAGTGTTGACGTCAATGCGGAGTTGATGCCGGATAAGACGGCGCTGATTTTCGATCGCGTGCGCACGTCTTTCGGCGAATTGGCCGCCGCCTCAAAGCGTGTAGCGAATATTTTGAACAGTAAAGGGATTGGCCGCGGGGATACGGTGGCGATCATGCTTCCCAATACGCCGCATTTCCCAATCATTTATTTCGGCATCCTATATGCCGGCGCCACCGTGCTCCCCATGAACCCCACATTAAAACGGCGGGGAATCCTGCATCAATTGCAGGACTCCGGTGCGAAGGCGATTTTCGCCTGGCGCGATGTGGCCGCAGAGGCGGCGAAGGCGGTTGCGGATGTCCCCCATTGCCGTCTGGTTTCGGTGGAACCCGGTCTGGACCCCGAAATACCGCCTGCCGGTGAGTCATTTCTGGCATTGATGGCGGGCGCATCGCCGGAATACGACATGGTGCAAACCGATCCCTCGGATACCGCTGTGCTTATTTACACCTCCTCAATTGGCGATGAACTATACGGCGCGGAACTGACGCATTTTAATCTGTTCAGCAGCGCGATGGTCATTCGCGAGCATGCGGTGTGTTTCGCCCCCGATGATAATTGCCTCGCCGTGCTGCCCCTGTTTCACGGATTCGGGCAAACGACCATGATGACCATTCCCCTTTTGTGCGGGAGCGCCGTGGCGCTCATGCCCCGCTTCGATCCGCAACAGTTTTTCAATATCATCCAGAAGGAACGCATCACCATCACATGCCTGGTGCCGACGATGATGCATCTTCTGCTGAATTTCAAGAAAGACGAACATTTTGACATATCCTCGGTGCGCTTGATTACGGTGGGCGGGTCCGCCATGCCCACGGATCTGGCATTGGCGTTCATGGAACGATTCAAGGTCCCGGTGGTGGAAGGATACGGACTGACGGAAACCAGCCCGGTAATCTCAACCAATACTGTGCAGGGAAACCGGCTTGGTTCTGTCGGTCGTCCCCTGTGGGGGTGTCGCATCCGGATCATGCGTGAAGACGGCTCTTTCGCCAAGCCAAACGAGACGGGCGAAATAGTAATGCGCGGCCATAATCTCATGAAAGGCTGCCGCAACCGGCCCGATATCTACGCGCAGATCATGGCCGGCGGATGGTTTCACACCGGCGATTACGGCTATTTGGACGAGGACGGATATATCTACATCACCGGCCTGAAAAAAGACATCATTATCCGGGCCGGCATGAATGTCTATCCGTTTGAGACGGAAAAAATTCTGATGGAGCATCCGGCCGTTCAGGAGGCCGCAATGGTCGGCATTCCCGATCCGGTTCGCGGGCATGAGCCGAAGGCATTCATCGTACTGAAACCGGGGATGGAAGTCTCCGTGAAAGAACTTGCCGCCTACTGCCGCGAGCAAATGGCGTCCTACAAGTGCCCCCGCACCTATGAATTTCTGGACAGTCTGCCCCGCGATGCCTCGGGAAAGGTGCGCAAAGACCTGCTTCTTAAGCGCACGGAAAGTTGCAATGGCGAAAACGGGACAGGGTTCGATTTGAGCGGCGCGGCGTCCTGATCGGCGCTGCACAGTACGGATTTCAGTCCGTTGCTGCCGATGTGTTCTGGGGAAGGAAATTATTTTGGCGATGTTATGCTATACTGTGAATTGTTGTATCGCCGATAAAATCGGGAATGTTGCGCATGGCGCATTCAGTTTCAATGGAACAAAAATCCCGGCAAACAGGCACATAAAATGAGGTTGATTGACAGCATCAATACTCCCCAGGATTTGAAGCGTCTTTCGATCGCCGAATTGGAGACGCTGGCGTCGGAATTGCGCCTCCTGATCATCGAAACGGTCAACCGGAACGGCGGCCATCTGGCGTCGCCGCTGGGCGTGGTGGAACTCACGCTCGCCATTCATTACGTGTTCGACATTGGCACAGACAAACTGATTTGGGATGTGGGACACCAGTGCTACGCGCACAAAATAATCACGGGGCGACGCGACCAGTTCGACACATTGCGCAAGTTGGACGGCATCAGCGGATATCCCAAAATATCGGAAAGCCCCTATGATTGTTTTGGCACTGGACACAGTTCCACATCCATCTCGGCGGCGCTGGGGATGGCCATCGCCAGAGATATGCGGGGCGAAGAACATCATGTCATCACATTGATCGGCGATGGCGCCATGACGGGCGGCATGGCCTTCGAAGCCCTGAGCAACGCCGGCCATCTTGGCGCCAATCTGCTGATCATTCTCAACGACAATGAAATGTCCATTTCCCGAAATACCGGGGCGCTCGCCCATTGTTTCAACCGCATGATTATGGCCGAACCCTATAAGCGGGCCAAAGAGGACGTCGGCAGTTTCGTGAAGCGACTGATTGGTGATCGGATCACGCGCACCATCC
Source organism: uncultured Nitrospirales bacterium (assembly GCA_964559065.1). GTDB lineage: Bacteria > Hydrogenedentota > Hydrogenedentia > Hydrogenedentales > CAILVY01 > CALEDJ01. The sequence continues at coordinate 5,666 of CAZLII010000263.1, forward strand.
AGGACTTGGAAAAATCCGTCAAGGGGTTTATCACGAAGGGGGCGTTTTTTCAGGAACTCGGCGTCAATTACGTCGGGCCGGTGGACGGCCACGACCTGCCCCTGCTCATCGCATGCCTTGAAAGCCTGAAGACCATGAAAGGACCGGTGCTGCTGCACTGTCGCACGGAAAAAGGCAAGGGTCTGAAAGAGGCGGAAGAAGACCCGCTCACTTACCACGGCGTGAAGCCGCTTTCCCTGAAAAAGCACGACTCTGAAGGCGTTCCCCTGCCGGCGCGCGAAGATCAGCGGAAAATGGCGGCCACGTCTTTCACCGATGCCTTCGCGCAGGCCTTGGTGGAATTCGCCCGGGAAGATGCGCGGATCGTCGGCATCACCGCGGCCATGCCCACCGGCACGGGCCTTGCAGCGCTGGAAAAGGAATTTCCCGACCGTTTCTTCGATGTGGGGATTTGCGAACAACACGCTGTGACATTGGCCGGCGGGCTGGCCGTATCCGGCATGCTGCCGGTGGCGGCGATCTATTCCACATTCCTGCAGCGCGGCTATGATCAACTCATCCACGACATCTGCATTCAGAACCTGCCGGTGGTGTTTGCGATTGACAGGGCTGGACTGGTCGGCGAAGACAGCCCCACCCAGAATGGCACCTTCGACCTCTCCTATCTGCGCCTGGCGCCCAACCTATGCGGCGTGGCGCCGCGCGATGACATAGATACGCGCCTGATGCTGCGCTGGGCACTCGAGCAGCAGGGACCTGTGGCCATCCGCTATGCGCGCAGCGCGGCGCCCACCATTGGTGCGCCCGATGGGCGCGACATTACCCGAGGGGAGTTCCTGCGACGCGGCAATGATGCCGTTTTCCTTAAAGGCGATCTCTTCACCGAGATCGGCCATGG
>CAZLII010000264.1:0-3622 GCA_964559065.1 uncultured Nitrospirales bacterium
GATCGCGTGAAGCAACTTCTGGAAACGGAGGTGCGTGTCGCGCCGACTGTCGGCAGCGCAGAGAACGGCGTACCGGAAACGGGCGGCGCATCTGAATCGGTTTTTGAAGCGCAGTCCGACACAGCCGAATAATTTTCCCTGCCTGGGACCAAGGGGAATAGTGGTAGTGCCGTCGTCAGCCTCACAAAACGGCCCCATTTCAGACACACCGCCGGGGGGCGGTGCGCTTCATGTCTTCATGACTGATCCCCACCTTACGGGAGGCGGTCAGGTGACGTACGTGCTGCGTCTGGCGGGCGAACTGATACGACTGGGGCATCGGGTGAGCATCGGCTGCAAGGCGGGGAGCGCACTGGCGCGCCGGGCCGCAGACCTCGGTTGTCATGTTCACGACTGTTTCACCTTCAAAGGGGGCATGCGTCCGCGCGCCTGGATTCACGACATTCTTACGGTGCGCCAATTTGTCCTTGATCAAAGGCCGGACATTGTTCATGTGAACGGTTCGCAGGACCATTGGGTCTGCGCGGTGGCGGATCGGCTGATGGGGCGGCCCGTGTGCCTGGTCCGCACCCGCCACAACACCTATCCCGTCAAGAACAATCTGCCCAATCGCATCCTTAATCGGGCCTGGACGGATTTTCAGATCGTCGTCTGTGAAACCGTTCGAGAAACGCTTGCAGCGCATCCAGCCTTTGACGCTGCGCGCATGTGCGCCATCCACAACGGGGTGGACGCGGACCAGTATCGTCCTGATCCGGCGGCGCGAGCGCGCGCGCGCGCGGAATTTGGGTTCGCTGATTCCGATGTTGTCTGCGGTATTGCGGCGCGCCTGACGCCCGCAAAAGGCCATGCGTTTCTGTTCGAGGCGGCCGCCGCCATCCGCGAACAGTTTCCGAATATGCGCCTGCTGGTTCTGGGACAGGGTGAGTTGAACGGGGCATTGCGCCGACAGGCTGCGGACCTGGGCATTGCGGATATTGTGCGTTTCGCCGGGTTCCGGCAGGATATGCCGTATTGCACGCAGGCCTTCGATGTCGGCGTGCTTCCTTCTATTGACTGCGACACATCATCTTTCAGCCTGAAAGAGGAAATGGCGGCGGAAAAGCCGATCATCGCGTCGGATTACGGCGGTCTGAAGGAAATCATTGACGACGGCGTGGAAGGGCTTGTTGTTCCGGCGGGGACCGTTGCGCCACTGGCTGAGGCACTTGGACGGTTGATCGGCGTTCCGGCGCTGCGCGCCGCAATGGGGAAACGCGGGCGCGAACGCGTCCTGGCGGAGTTTTCCGTGCAGACCTTTGCCGCAAAAACGCTGGACGCCTATCGCCGCGCCCTGGAGATTCATCGTGAACGTACTGCATCTCGATGAGCAGACCGGCTGGCGCGGCGGGGAACAGCAGGCCAGTTGGCTGATTCAGGGATTGGCCAAATGCGGCCACCGTGTGATCATCGCGGGACGCCCGGGCAGCGCTTTCTTGAGTTCTGATCACGGCAGCGCGGGGGTGGAAAAGGTGGCGTTGCCGATCTGGGGGGAATTTGATTTATTGAGTGCGTGGAAACTGGCGCGGATAGTGCGCCGGGAAAATGTGGATATCCTTCACGCCCACAGCAGCCATGCCCACAGCATCGCGGTGTGCGCGCGAAAAATCGCCGGACGCGGCAAGGTGGTGGTGTCGCGGCGCGTGAGTTTTCCGCCCAAAGACCATGTGCTGAACCGGTGGAAATACGCGCAACCGGATTTGATCATCGCCGTTTCCGGGAAGGTGGGCGAGGTGATGCGGGAATTCGGTGTGCCTGAGTCGCGCCTTGCGGTAATCCACAGTTCCGTGGACCTGTCGCGTCTGGACGTGGACCCGATTCCCCGCACGGAAATCGGCGTGTCGGCGGACGCCTTGTTGCTGGTCAGTGTCGGCGCATTGGTTGGCCACAAGGATCACGAAACGTTGGTCGGGGCGATGCCGCAGGTTTTGGAACATTTCCCACAGGCGAGATTGGTCATTGCCGGGGAGGGCGAATTGCGACCGGCCATTGAAGCGCGCATCGCCGCGCTTGGTTTGGGAAACGCAGTGACGTTGTTGGGGCATCGCCCCGACGCGCCGCGCCTGATTCGCGCCGCAGACCTCTATGTTTCGTCGAGTTGGTCGGAAGGGCTGGGGACTTCCGTGCTTGAAGCGCTGGCCTGCGAGACGCCCGTGGTGGCGACGGTGGCGGGGGGCGTGCCGGAAATGGTGCGGCCTGGCGAAACAGGGTATCTCGTGCGAAGCCGTGATTCGGCCGGGCTTGCCGCTGCCATTATCGAGAGCCTTGGCAACCGGGACAACGCGAAAATCATGACGCGGAGCGGACGCCGCCTGGTCGAAGAATCATTTCTGACGGAACGGATGGTTGAGCGGACCATCTCGGCGTATGATACGCTCTTGCGAAAGGGCTAATCCGAGAACAGGACGTCAATGTGATGTCATCTACGAGGGAAAGCAGCGCCGACAGCGATACGCAACGCTGGCTTTATACCCAATACCGAACCGCCTTGCGGGTCAATGCGGCGATATCGGTGGTGGAAGCGGCCTTCGGGTTAATTGTGCTGTCGTGGCTGGTACAGTCAACCTATTACCATGACAGTTCCCTCGACGCCATCGGCCTGTTAATGCTACCGTGGTTCTACTATGGAACCATCATTTTGCCCTGTTGCGGCATCTGGCTGTGGGTGAGTTTCCTGCGCGCCCCCCGCAAAACACGGCGCTATGCGCCCATCCTGGTTTTGAGTGGATTTTATGTGGGGCTGCTGGCGGTATGCGTATGGATTACCCGATTGATGGTGATTGACATGTGGAAGGAATTCCTATGATCTTCGGTTTGGAACCTGCGATGATTTGCCCGGGAATCCAATCATGAACGATATTACCGTCTTAACTTTGGTGCCAAATGCGGGCGACCGTCTGCCGCGTTGTCTGGAGAGCGTTCGCTGGGCGGACGACATCTTCTGCGTCGTGGACCCCAGAACCGACGACGGTTCTTTGGAAGCGGCGCAACGCTACACGGACCATGTGGTTGTGCACGAATATATCAACGCGGCGAATCAGCGGAACTGGGCATTGCCCCAGATTGACACCGAATGGACCCTGGTGCTGGATGCTGATGAGTGGGTGTCCGAAGAACTGGCCCGGAAGATTCAAGAAGTCATCCGCGATCCGAAGAGTCTTGACGGATATTACATCAAGCGGCTTTCCTGTTTTCTGGGGAAACTTATCCGTCATTGCGGTTGGCATCGTGACTATAATCTGCGGCTGTTCCGCACGCGCAAAGGTCGTTATCTGGAACAACGGGTGCATTCGAAGGTTTTGGTGGATGGTCCGGTCGGACGCATTCACGAAGTCATGTATCACGACACCTATCGGAATTTCGAGGAGTACTTCGCCACTTTTCAGCGATTCACCACGTGGGGCGCGCAAGATGCATATGACCAGGGCAAACGCGCGCATATATTCGATGTGACCCTGCGCCCGCTTTTGCGCTTTTTCAAAATGTATGTCATCCGGCATGGATTTCTCGACGGCTATCATGGGGCGGTGTTGTGCGGACTGGGGGCCTTTTCGGTATTTATGAAATACGCAAAGTTGTGGAA
>CAZLII010000264.1:3632-6556 GCA_964559065.1 uncultured Nitrospirales bacterium
AGCGCATGGAACGCGAGCGAAATCCCTCCCCTCCCCCGCGTTGATGAACAGTGATCGAGGTATTTGCGAAACGGGCGTTTTTTCCGCGCACGCGCGAATCCAGAGAGTGGTAACGTTTCATCTGGATGGCGCAAAAGGCACTTCTGACGTCAAACCGCATCGAACAGGTAATATGTGGTGTTCCTCTCCTGAAGAACGCGATACTCTCAAAATTTCAAGTCGAATTGCGCATTATTCTGGAATACGCCATTCGAGGATGCCGCCGGAAAACTCCGGTTGCAGTTCGACCTGAAGGCGCAGTGCGCCGGTGCGCACCGGCGCGAATTCGGCCCTGTTGAATTGGTTCCTTTCGCAGGGGTAGGCGCCCTTCGCCTTGACAGGCTTCCAGATATTTCCATCCTTATAGAGCACACGCCAGGATTTCGGCACGCGGCACTGGCCCTGTCCGGTGTCGTCGAACCAATAGACTTCCACCGCCGACACCTCTGTTTCCTCTGGGAATTCGTATTGCACCCATTCCGAGGTGCCTCTATGGTCCCACCAGGTGAAGCGTGGAATGGAATGGTCGCTGGAGTTTTTCGGCTCGATCTGGTCGTTCAGGGCGGCGAGCGTATCGGATGGGTTCATATGCGAAGCGCTTGAGCGGCTCCGTCCTGCGAGGGTGGGCCGGGGCGGCACGCGTGCCGCCTCGGGATCACGCGCCAGCCACACCGCCATTTCGCCTTCACCGCGATGCGCCCAGGCATAATAGGGAATCGCCACAAAATCCTGGTCGCGCATCTCGATATCATCGCTGTCATCGGAGCGGTACAGCGCCATGGCGTGGCCTTCGATCACAGTCACCCCGCGCAGGAGATCCGGAGCGTGGCGCGCTACAAGCGGCGCATCGTCGGGCAGGATAATGTTGAGTGCGCGGCCTCCGTTGTCCACCCATTCCGCGCAATAGACCAGCGGCCCGCGTTCCAGCGCCACCCGCCCGCGATTGTCCGCGATTTGCTCATGGGCAAGCGCCCGGCGCACCGGCATGGGGAGATTCAGTTCCACCGTATCACCCGCTTTCCAGGGGCGCTGAATCCGCGCAAAGCCTTTTTCAATATGCAGCGGCGCGGCTTCGCCGTTCACCGACAAGGCAGCGGGTTCCGCGGCGGCGTCCAGATACCAATACAAGCCGCTGGGAACCGGTTTTCCCTGCGCCCACCCCGGGATGCGCACACAGAGCGTGAAATCCGCCAGCGCTTCTGGCGACACGGTGATGCGCACCGCGCCGTCCCAGGGATATTGGGTTTCCTGCGTTATGACAAGCGGCTTGTCATTCAACGTCAGCCGGGCCGAACCGGCAATGAAGAGGCCAACATAGATGTCATTGTCCCGCTGGGCGTACACATACCCCGGCAAAGAGGGGACGAAACGCACGACATTCGTCGGACAACACGCGCAGTCGAACCACGGTTGCCGCGATACGCGGCCCTGATTGAACGCATACAGCCCGTCGGATTCAAGCGGATTCGGGTAGAAATAGGTGGTCCCGTCGAAGCCCACGCCGCTCAGAAACCCGTTGTAAAGCGTGCGCTCCAGCACGTCGAGATACTTCGCGTCGCCGTGCAACAGGAAGAGCCGATGGTTCCACAGCGCGTTCGCGATGGCCGCGCAGGTCTCGTTGTACGCGCTGTGGTTGGGCAGTTCATAGGCGTCGCCGAAGGCTTCGCCGTGGCGCCGCGCGCCGATGCCGCCGGTGAGGTAGAGTTTCTTCGCAACCACGTTGTCCCAGATGCGGCCGATGGCCGCGATGTACGCGGCGTCGCCGGTTAACGCAGCCACATCCGCCACGCCCGCGTACAGGTATCCCGCGCGCACCGCATGGCCCACGGCCTCGTCCTGTTCGACTACGGGCTTGTGGTCCTGGCAGTATTCGCCGAAGAGTTGACGGTGTTCAGCGCGGCCCCGCTGGTCAATGAAGAATTTGGCCAGTCGCAGGTAACGTTCATCGCCGGTGACCCGATAAAGTTTTGACAGGCCGATCTCGATCTCCTGATGACCGGGGACAGCATATTTTTTTCCGGGGCCGAAAACCTGGTCAATCAGGTCGGCGTTCTTGATGGCGATGTCGAGAAAACTGCGCTTGCCGGTGGCGAGATAATGCGCGACAGCCGCTTCGTACATGTGCCCGACATTGTACAGTTCATGGCTATGTTGCAGGTGCGACCAACGCTCCTTGCCGCTGCCGGGCTGCGGATTTTCCGGGTCAATCGTGCGGCTGGTGTAGACATACCCGTCGGGTTCCTGGGCCGCCGCGAATTTCACGATGAGGTCGTCGAGGTAGGCGTCCAGCGCCGGATCGGGATGCAGGCTGAGACAATACGCCGCGCCCTCCACCACCTTGAACACATCCGAGTCGTTGAAGAAAATCCCCTCGAACTTGCCCGGCATCAGCCCGCCCGCCTTGGCGAAGTTGTCAATGCGCCCCGTCTCCTCACACTTCTTAAAATTGTGGGGAAGCGTCACGGCGCGGTTGGTCTCCAAACGCAGCGCCCAGAACGTATCCGTGAAAGTGACTTGTGTGAAGGGCGCGGGACGAATCGGATAATCGCCCGCCGAGGCGGCGGAACCTGCAATCATCATAAGCGTAAGAACTCCCGTCAATAACCTGCTGAACATTCGCATTCCCAGATCTCCCAAGGGCGTGCCCGCGCCATGCGCGCGAACATCTTCCTGTACTGATATTACGGGAATTGGCATTGCGCATCAACACGGTGCAGGAATGACAATTTGCCTCGTGACACCGCTCCTGCGGTGTCACGCACCCCCGCAACGCTCCCGCGTCGCGGCAACCGTTCACCGGAAAAACTGGCGAAGCCTCATGTCGGACTGCCTCTGTCATTTCGAGGGAGCATAGCGACCGAGAAATCTTGGTCCCTCGTTACACC
>CAZLII010000265.1:0-6543 GCA_964559065.1 uncultured Nitrospirales bacterium
CCCCTCACCCCACCCCTCTCCCGGAGGGAGAGGGAGCAACAGCATTCCTCAGGTTTCGTCATAAACGCCCTCTCCCGCTGGGAGAGGGGTGGGGTGAGGGGAACAAGACGGGAAACCTCTGAACGACGGAACAATGATTTGTCAGGAATTCAAGTTGCAGTTGCGACCGACGATCACCAAACAAATCCGTCATCTCTGCGCCGGGAGCATTTATCGCCGGGTCACGCCGCCGGACAGGGCGGCGGGGGCCAGGGCGAAGGACGTTTGCAGGGGATAGGCGCAGGTGCAGCCGGAACTGGATTCGGGGATCATGACAATGCCGCCGGCGGGGATGATGTTCAGCCAGCATCCGGGCCGCGACACGCGGGTCAGATGGATGCCCTCGGTGCTCTCCACGTCAAGTGGGTACATCCGGGGATTGTTGCCCCGCCCGTAGAGGTAATACTTGGACCCGGTCAGGCCGCCGCAGCCGTGCCCGCCGCGATAGGCGATGTAATCCAGTTTTTCGCCCGTATGCAGTGAAAACGCAAAGGGGCGGGCGTAGATGGTGTCGTCGATCAGGACGGGATGCTGCCATTGCTCGCCGTGGGTGCCGCCGGTTTCCGTGAAATCCGTGCAGCGGATGTTCATTGCCTGGAAACTGGTGCGCCACTTGTCGGCGCCCGTCGCCATGTCGAAGGCCAATAAATCATAGAAGACTTTGTCTCCATCGTTATATGAACCCGACGCGAGCAATACGCCGTCCTTGCCGTTCAGATGGGCGATGTGATGGAAAGGCAGTTCCACGGGTCGCTCCCAGACCTTTTTCCCGCGCTTGAGGTCCAGCGCCACCAGCCAGGCGTTCTCGCGGCAGAAGTGGTCCACGCGCGTGCGCCCCCGCTGCGCGCTTTCGCTCATCGCGCGGTCGTTGCGGCTTTCCAGGAAATAGACTCGGCCCTCGGCTATGGTGATCATGCTGTTCATGATCGCGCCGCGCTGCCACGTCCATTGCTTCTTGCCCGTGTGCCGGTCCACTGCGAAGAGACACCGGCTGACGACCACGGGGCGGAAGTCGCCCTCCAGCATGTGCACGGTCGCGAGCGCCAGTTCGTCAAACGATGCGCCGCTGATCTGTCCCGTCCCAATCAACAGTCCATCCATGCTGTTCAGGTAGCCCCATTCGTTCACTGTTTCTTCAATGCGGGGCATGGCGATGGCGCGCAACTGCGCGCCTGTGGCCGGATCGAGCACCCGGCATTCTCCGTCCACGGCCACGTACAGCGCGTCGTCGGTCAGGAGCCGTTCCCCGGCATTTTTCATCGTGCCGACGCGCCGCGCCCCGGGCACGTCCGTCTCCCACAACGGGAATCCGTTGTAGGCGTCCACGGTGATGACCTTGTCGTCGGCGGTGATGTGCAGACGCCCATTCTTGAACAGCGACGCCATGGGGCGGTGGTGGCGGTCCACCATATCGCGCGGACCGGGGTCGCCGAACCACTGGATGGCCATCGGCCCGCGGAGTTGGTCGTTGCTGCACGCGGTATGGCTGGCGTCGGCGTAGAGTTGCGTCCATTCGCCCGCGCCCGGCACTGCGCCGCGTCGCGCCGTCAGCCACAGGCCGTCGTCCACATCAACACCCGCGTCTTGCACATCCCCTCTATTTGCCCATGCTTCCAGCGTCGCGGCGGTCAGTCCATCGCCCGCGCCGTTCGGACGCCCGATGCACATTACTCCGCCGTAGGGGCGCAGTACGCGCCACACTTCTTCCGCGCTCCAGGAGGGTACGGCTCCGCCCAGGGCGTCTTCCGACACCACCAGGTTCGCCATATAGGTCGTGTAGGGGAGCGTATCACTCTCGACATGATGGACCGTCGCACGCACGCCGTAAAGCCCCGCATCATTAAGGCGTTTTCGCGCATCCGCCGCGCGCGCCGCATCCCGTTCCACGCACACGATACGCAATGCGCTGCGTTGCGCCAATTCGTGGGCGAGGCGGCCATCGCCCGCGCCGAGAATCAGGCAATATCCCTGCGTGATGCCCGATTTCGCCAGAATGACTTCTGCCGTCTTTGCGTACATGGCGCTTGACGCATCCTTCGGCCAGAGCGCCTCGGGTGCATCGGAGCGCAATACTTGCTTATCGGCCCGCGCGGGTGTAAAGCAATAGATGGGTCCCAAATGGCTGCTGACAAACAGGCGGCCATTAGCGGCGCTCAGCCCATAGACTTTGCCCTCCACCTCGCCGCGCCAAACCTGCTCACCGTCCGCCGCGCGCAATGCGACGACCTGGTTCTCGCCGCCCAGAAAGAGCGCATCCCCCGCAAGAATCATGGCGTAGGGGTCCCGCATCGGCTTGCGCCAGAGGTAGCAGGCTTCCTGTTGTTCCCGAATGCCGGCGATCACCGTTTCCTGGGTGGCGATTTCGGCCTCAAGCCGTTCGCGTTCCCCGGCCTGGTCCCTGGTCAGCGCCCTGCGCTGCTTCACGATTTCATTCAAAACGGCGCTTTGCCGGTTCAATTCGCGCGTCACTTCCAGGTAGCGCGGACGGTTCATCGCCGACACTTCCTCTTTGGATTGCAGATAGGCGATGTCACCTTGCACCAGCATGCGGATGCCAGGGAATGACGCGATGTTCTCGCCGGTGTTCGGATCGGCGTAGTCCAGTTGATTGCCCGACCGAAGGCCCGGGCCGCTCACCACGGCATCGTCCGCTAGAATGGCATAAGCGCCGCCCGGCCCCGGCAGCGCGCCCAACGGCGCGAGCGTTTCGCGGTCGAACATCACTGGCGCGGTCCGTCCCGTCGGCACAAACAACCGTTTCGGCGTCGCGAGGAGATAGCCCTGCGGCGAGGCGTCTGTGTCGCCTGAGACATGCAGCACCGCGCCGGTCGCGGCGTCCAGCGCGCAGCGATAGACGCCGTCCGGCGGGAAAAGCCCCGCGAAGAAATACGCGACGCCGTTGTCCACCAACACGCCGGTGCGCGCGGGCGCGTGGGAAATCACCCGGCTGTTGCCGGGAATGCGCCGGTCCAGTTCCGCCGGGCAATGCTTCCACAGCAACGCGCCGTCCGCGGCGTTCACGCAATAGGCGCAGCCGTCATCGGAACTGAAATAAACCCTGCTGTCGGCAATCGTCGGCTCGAGCCGCACCGGCCCTTCGTCAAAAAAGGTCCAGCGAATCTCGCCTGTTCTCGCGTCCAGACAATACACCTGATCGTCCGCGGAAGAGGCATAGTATGCGGCGTCGCCCGCGACAACGACATGAAAGGCGCGGTCATAAGTGACCAAAGGACTCAGTTCCCGAAGTTCATGCCAGATATCCTGCTTTGCCGGCGCGGGCCATGCCGGCTCCGGGGCATGGCGCGGCACATGCACCCAGGTCTTGTGCAACGGCAGCCCCAATGTTTCGTTGGTGATGCCGCTGCGCGCATTGTCCCGCAGATAGGTCGGCCAATCTTCGGCGCAGACGTACGCACCGCCCAGCGTCGTGATCGCCGCAATGCCGATTAGAACCATTGTTTGTAAAGCGTGCAAAGTCCGCCGCATGCCTGCATCCTCCCGTGTGGCAAAACACTTCTGTATGGTGACAGCCCCAGTGTGCCACGCTTTGTCGCTTGCAGACAAATTGTGCCAGATTCCCCCGAAAATGCAGTAACACTCGGAGGCGGTTGGAGGGATTCCTCCTTGGAATAACGAATTGGCAGCCCCTAGGGGAGTCGAACCCCTGTGACGGGACTGAGAATCCCGCATCCTAACCACTAGATGAAGGGGCCGCTGAAGGAGTGAACGCCTTCAAGGCGGTTGCAAGCGAACATGCATGGCTGCCGGACTAGGACTCGAACCTAGACTAGCCTGATCCAGAGTCAGGTGCCCTACCAATTAGGCCATCCGGCATCGGCAAAGGGGATGATAGCGAAAGAAACAGGCCGCTGTCAAGGCTGGTTTGTGCGGAGGTACTTGCGAAATGGACGTTCCGACGCATATTGACAAAAGCACAGATTCTGTGTAGTGTAATCTGTGGAGGGGGGGAAGTGCCCGCCTTCTTTGTGGTAAGGGTCTAAATGTTCATGCAGAACAAGAGAGAGGGAATGTTACAATGAAAAAGAAGCAGTATGGATTCACCCTGATCGAGTTGCTGGTGGTGATCGCCATCATCGGCATTCTGGCGGCCATCCTTTTGCCGGCGCTGGCGCGCGCCCGCGAAGCGGCGCGCCGCTCCAGTTGCCAGAACAACCTGAAGCAGTGGGGCCTGGTATTCAAAATGTATGCGAACGAGGCCAAGGGGGAGAAGTTTCCCACGATACAGGTGGGCGGTTTCCCATATTACAGGGAAGACTGGACCGTCGACCCCTCGGTCATCGTATTCGATATCGGCCCGAATACCTTCGCGTTGTATCCGGAGTATTTGACGGACCCGAATATTGTCGTTTGCCCCTCTGATGCGGAGGCGGGTTCATATCAGCAACTGATTCGGGATCCCAACGGCAATATTTGCTATGGACATACAAAACTGCATCCCCAGGCGGCTTGTGCAAGCCTTGTTGACACCAGTTACATATATGTGGGCTGGGTTATAGACCGGTGGGATTCTTTCCTGATGGCGCCAACCACGGTAATCGTTCAGATGATGAACGCCGTCGGTTATCCGCCGCCGCCCCCCATTCCGCCGAACGGTCCGCTGCAATTGGTGGCGCTTATCGAGCGGATGATGGTGACGGCTGTCCCGGCCGTCGGGGCCAACGATCCGGTGGCGCTTGCCCGGGTAATGGACAGTGACATTGATCTTTCTGGGACCTCTTATGCCAATCAGGGCGCGGGCAATGGCGGGAGCAACACGGTCTATCGTCTTCGCGAAGGTATCGAGCGCTTCATGATCACCGACATCAACAATCCGGCGGCCAGCGCACAGGCGCAAAGCACGTTGCCGATCATGTTGGATCAGGTTGCGACTGCGACGTCGGCCTTCAACCATATTCCCGGCGGCTCGAATGTGCTGTTTATGGACGGTCACGTCGAGTTCCAGCGCTATTCCGAGCAAGGCGATCAATTCGTCAACGGCCTGAACGCAGGCGTCTTCGGTATTCTGGCCGGCTTCATCACATGAGCAGTCGCGCAACCGATGTGCGGCGCCTCTTAAGAACGATCACAAGATAGTCTAGAAAGCACGCAGGTTAGGTAACGCGGGTGTTCCTCCCGTGAAAGTGGGCATGGACGCTCTGCAAAGAGCGTTCATGCCCGTTGTTACTCCCCTGTTGCCAGCAGCAGTGGGCGGATGCGCTCCGTCCAGCATTGATAGGCAAGGTCGCTGAGGTGCAGGCCGTCTTTGACGAATGCCTCGGGGCGGGGATTGCCGTCGTCATCCAGAATGCAGTCCGACAGGTTGGTGAAGCGGATGCCTTCTTCCTGCGCGGCGAAGGCGGCCATGCGGTCGTTCACTTCGCGCATCGCGGGATAGCGGTCCCATCGCGCGATGCTCGGTTTGATGCCAATGACGATGATTTCTGCGTCGGGCGCATCATCGCGGATGCGCCGCACCAGCGCGACAAAATCGGCCATTACGCGGTCCGGGCTTTTCCCACGGGCGATGTCGTTGTCCCCGGCGTAGAGCACCACCTTGGCCGGACGATGCGGCGCAATGACGCGGTGCGCATGCCGATAGAGGTCCCAATACTCGCATCCGCCGAAACCCCGGTTGATCACCGGCAAATCCGGGAAGGCCGCCGAGAGGTCCCACAACACGATGCTGGAACTGCCGTAGAAGACGATGCCGCCGCCTGTCGGCGGACGCGCGCGATCGTCTTCTTCAAACCGGGCGATGTGCTTTTCCCATTGGCTGGGTTTCCATTGCAGGACAATCACTTCTTGTCCGTCCGAGGGGGGGATTCCATCTGTATCAATGGTCACGGTTTCGTTTTCATAATGCGCCGGCAGCGCCGCGCCGTTTCCCAACAGCGTCGCGCCGGCCGGCGCGTCCACATACCGAACAATTACCGGGCCTTGATGGTCCGGCGGAAGATGCAGCAACCACGCATCTTCCCGCGTGGTAATGGGAACATTCGCGCGATCATCGCCGGGCGAAGGCCCCGGCGCGGCGTTACTTCCAATGAACAGCGTCGCCGTCCAAATCAGCACACTCACTCCGCGCATAATATCGCGAACTCCTTTCACGGCTATGGCTTCTTCGATAGTATGCCCGTTTGTCTGACAAAAACAACAACAAACAACCCTGCTCAGCAATGAAGAGTCGTTGATTCCTTCGTGTGTGCGGAAGCCGCGGTTGTGGTGCGGGCGGGGGGACTCAGGGGGATGCGCCGTACGGCTTCGAGTTGCGGTTTTTTCTCGCGACATTGCAAGACGCCGAGGGTGTGCAGGCGTTTGCAGGTGTCTTGATGGGCGATGTCATTGCCCCACACGAATTGTTGGTGAATTAGGTCGTGCGCGCGCGGGAGGCGCGCGCAGATATGTGTGTGTGAACGAAACGGAAACGGAATGGAGTCGTGCGGGGGGGGGAGGTGGGTGGGCGGCCACGCAGAAACTGTGAGGCAACGAGTGGAGTGGTGCGGG
>CAZLII010000266.1:0-6507 GCA_964559065.1 uncultured Nitrospirales bacterium
TGGCGCGCGCTTGCACCAGAAGGTTTTTGAGCCGCGTTTCCTGCATTGGGCCGACCGGCTGGGCTATCTGGTCTGGGGGGAGTTTCCCAGTTTTGGCCCAGACTACAACAATCCCGCGGTGAACGTGCCAATCATGAACGAGTGGGTGGCCATTGTGCAGCGGGACCGCAACCATCCCTCCATTATCGGCTGGTGTCCGTTCAATGAAACGCCGCCGGAGGCGGGCGCGCTGCAGGCGGCCGTCGTGCGGATGACACGCGCGTTGGACCCATCGCGGCCCGTGATTGAAACCAGCGGCTGGACCCACCACCTCTCCGACCCTGAAGTGCTCGACACACATGATTATAACCAGGACCCGGTATCGTTCCGCGCGCGTTGGACCGATGGTTATCCGCCAATCGGCGCCTTTGTACTGCCCGCGCGCTACGGCATCCGCCAGTATCAGTCCATCCCGTTTTTCATCAGCGAATACGGCGGCATCGGCTGGGCTGTCGGCGAGGGTGGCTGGGGCTATGGCAAGACCCCGGAAGACCTCAAGGAATTCTATGACCGCTTCAAGGGACTTAGCGATGCCTTGCTCGACAACCGCTACATTTTCGGGCTGTGCTACACCCAGTTGACCGACATCGAACAGGAACAGAACGGACTTTATGCCTATGACCGGACGCCCAAGTTTGATGTGGCGCCCATCCATGCAGCCCTTTCCCGGCGCGCGGCCTATGAGGACAACCCGCCGGTGGAAGTGGCCAAGCGCAAGGCGATGGATTGGCGGGCGCTGGTGGGGTCCCTGCACGACGGACCCAAAGCCGGAACCTGGCGCTACGCGGAAAGCGCGCCGCCGGAAGGTTGGATACAGCCTGAATTCAATGACGCCGCGTGGGCCGAAGGCCAAGCGCCATTCGGCTTCAAGGGTGGTGAATGGAATGATAAAATCCGCACCCGGTGGCGGAGCAGCGACATCTGGCTGCGGCAGGAATTCATATGCGACGATACCGAGTTCGACGCCGCCGTGATTGTCCTGCACCACGACGATGACACGGTAATCCATCTCAACGGCAAGCCCATCTGGCAACGCCCGCGATGGAACGACGGGTATGAAGCCTTCGATGTAGCGGAAGCGGTGCGGGAAGCGCTGCTTCCCGGCAAAAACACGCTGGCAGTCCATGTGCATCAGGACAAGGGCGGGCAGTATTTTGATATGGCGTTCCTGATTGGAAAGGCGGCGGCGCGGTGAACAAGAAAAGAAAGATGTCGGCGGACGAGGTTTTGATTTTCGGCGGATCGGGCAGCCCGAAACTTGCAAAAAAAATCGCCGATTACCTGGGCATCCCCGTGGCGAAGAGCGAAACCCTGCGCTTTTCCGAGGGCAACCTCTTCGTGCGCATCCTGGAAAACGTGCGCGGACGACACGTGTACCTTGTGCAGTCCACCGCATACCCCGCGAACGACAATTTCATGGAACTGCTCTTCTTCGTGGATGCGCTGAAGCGCGCCAGCGCGGCATCGGTAACGGTGCTGATGCCCTATTTCTCCTACGCAAAGGGCGATAAGAAGGACGAGCCGAGGGTCTCCATCCGGGCGCGGGTCTGCGCGGATGCCATCGAGGCGGCCGGGGCCGACCGCGTGGTCACCCTCGACCTGCACGCCGCGCAGATTCAGGGGTTTTTCCGCATTCCGGTGGATGACCTGTATGCGCTGCCGGTCATGTGTGAAGCGGTGAAAGCCATGCGCCTGTCGGACCTCGTGGTGGTATCCCCCGACACGGGTTTCGCCAAGAAAGCGCGCAAATACGCTTCCTATCTTGGTGTATCGCTGGCGATTGGCGACAAGGAGCGTGTCGCTCACGATGAAAAGGCGGAAGTCATGGAAATCATCGGGCGCGTGCGGGGGAAGACCGCGCTTGTGGTGGACGACTTCACCATATCCGGCGGCACCCTGATCGAAGTGGCGCACAAACTCGTCGAACGCGGCGCGCGCGATATCATCGCCGCCGTGACCCACGGCGTCTTTTCCCCGGGCGCCATGAAGAAGATTGACGACGGCCCGATCCGCACCATGCTGATCACCGACACGGTGGAAACCCAACCCGAACCCTTTTCGGATAAGGTGCAGATCGTATCCGTGGCCCCGCTGTTCGGTGAAGCCATTCGCCGTATTCACAACAGAGAAAGCATCAGCGTGCTGTTCGCGCCATGAAAAGGAAACCTGCAATGAGAATGCTGTTTAAGTGGATTGTCGTATCGTGTTTTCTGGTTCTGTTGGCGCTGGGTTGTTCCGGCCCCTCCCCCACGCCGGCCACCGAGACCCCGCCGCCGTTGCTGGTGGGCGCGGCATCGGTCGCCATCAATCCGGAAGATGGAACCTATCTTGCCGGATACGGCCATGGTCGCGCATCCACAGGTGTGCACGATGACCTTTTTATCAAGGCGGTGGTTTTCGATGACGGCAAGACGCCGGTTGCGTTGGTGGTGGTGGACGCCGTCAGCCTGCAATATCCCACGGTGCAGGAAATCCGCGAAGCGACGTCGAACAGCACACAGGAACTGACCTTGCCGCCGGAAAGGGTCATTGTACAGGCGACCCACACCCACGCCGCGCCGGACACCATCGGCATCTACGGTCCCGATGCCGCCACCAACGGCGTGAATCCGCAGTATATGAAACGTCTTGTCCATATGGCCGGTGCACAGGTGGCGCGCGCCGCTGCTACGCGACGCCCCGCCACGCTGCGGTATGCGGAAACCGTGTGCGCCGGGTGGGCGGTCAATGACAGCGAACCGGATGTGTTGGACAATTCCGTCGTTATCCTGCAGTGTCTCGATGAAGCGGGACAAAGCATCGCCACCCTGACCAATTTTGCCTGCCACCCCACCGTGCTCGACGGCGACAACACCCTGGTCAGCGCGGACTGGGTCGGCGCGTTCTACAAGGCCATGGCCGAAGCGCTTCCCGGTGAACACCTGTTCCTGCAGGGGGCCATCGGCGCGTGGATTCAACCCAAGACCCCGGAACGGACCTTCGCGCTGGCGGAAAAATACGGCAAAGACCTCGCCGAGAAAACGCTGGCCGCGATCCAGAACGCCGCGCCGATTCACGAATACGCGATCCGCGCCGCAAACAAACCCTTCATCATGCCCATGGAGAATGAGGGATTTCGGCTGATGCGCGATGCCGGCCTGCTGCTCCGCGACATGGATGACGCCGGCATTCCGACCGAAGTGGCCTGGTTCGCCATCGGTCCAGCGCAATTCGCCACGCATCCCGGAGAGACCGCCCCGTTCTTCAGTTTCCAGACGCGGGAACTCATGAAGACCAGCCCGAAATTCGTCCTCGGTCTCGGTCTGGACCATCTCGGCTACATCTGCCCGCCCAGTTTCTTCGAGAATCCCACAGGCATCCCCTTTGCCGAATATCAGATCAGCATGTCCCCCGGCGAACAGGCCGGCCCCAGTATGATGGCCGCACTGAAGGAAATCATCCCCTGAGCATTTCCGAATTTGCTCTGTTGCCTTGATTGCTTCGAAAAAATCCTTGTCCTTATCCGCGCAATTCCCTATAATTGTATTGATGGGGACACGATGGGTGTTCATCAGAAATGGAGAAAAAACAATGAATCATGAGACGACGTTGACGGGATGCGGTTGCTGCGGGGTGAGCCGGCGGCGGTTTCTGGCATCGGGTTGCGCGGCGTGCGCGGGCGCGGTGGGGCTGATGGCCGCGCCGCGACGGACCTGGGCGCAGACGGCAGCGAGGCCGCGCATCCGCATTGTGTATTCGCTCCACGCCGAAGTGCAGCCGAGGCCGGACTGGCCGAATGTCGGCTTCGATTTCCGCCCAGCCATGGAACGGATTACGGCGGCGCTGACCCAAGGCTGTCCGGATTACGAATTTCTTACGGCGATGGCGAACGGCGAGGAACAGGCGCAGAAGATTCTTAACGAGGACGCCTCGGCGAACATCGCGGGATATATCGTTTATCAGATGAATTGCTGGAACCGCGTGGTGCAGCCCATCGCCGCATCGGGCAAGCCGGTGCTCTACGCCGATTTCCAGTATGGCGGCAGCGGGGGCTTTCTCGTTTATGCCGCCGGATTCCTGCGGCAGAACACATCCAACCTGGGTTTTGTCGCCTCTTCCAATCTGCAGGATCACATCGGGGCAGCAAAGTGTTTTGCGCCCGTGATTCAAAGCGGCGATGCCTCAGAATTTTCGGCAGCGGTTGCGCGTGTGCGCATTTCCGGCACGTCAATGCCCGGCGACTTGCGCTGTCTGCCGGACCCGGTCGAAGTCCTCTCGGTAGATGATTGGAAGGCGCAGATCGCCGAGTCCAGGATTCTTGCCGTGCTTGATGAGAATGCCCGTCCTGCGGACCCTGTCATGGGCATCGCAGTCGAGTATATTCCGTTCAAGGAACTGAACGACGCCTGGAAGGCGGCAGACTTGGACGAAGCGCGCGCCATCGCAGACCGCTGGCAACAGAACGCCGCCAAGATTGAGGACGTCCCCCGGGAGGTCATCGAGCAATCGGCTGCGATGTATCTGGCGGAGAAGGCTGTCTTGAAAAAACACAACGCCAACGCAATCACGATCAATTGTCTTGGCGGCTTCTACGGCGGGCACATCCATGCCTATCCATGCCTGGGCTTTCACGAATTGAACAACCAGGGGCTTGTGGGCGGCTGTGAATGCGACATCAGGTCCGCCGCGACCATGGTCGCCTTCACGACGCTCACCAAGGGGCGCCCCGGATACATCTCCGACCCCGTGATTGATACCGCGAAGCGCCAGATCATCTACGCCCACTGCGTCGCATCGAACAAGGTTTTCGGCCCGGACGGCAAGACCAATCCCTATGAAATCCTGACCCACTCCGAAGACCGCCAGGGCGCCGCCGTGCGGTCCATCGTGCCCGCCGGTTACATGAGCACCTCGCTCGAGGTGTCTCAGGAGAACAAGGAAATTCTTTTCCATCAGGCCAAAGTCGTCGGCAATGACCCCGACGATCGCGCCTGCCGCACCAAGATTTGCGCCGAGCCTGTGGGCGACATCGAGAAACTCTTCACCGAATGGGACCGCTGGGGCTGGCACCGCGTCACCTTCTATGGCGATCTCAAGGAACCGGTTTTCACCCTGGCCGATGCCCTTGGCTGGAAAGTGTCCGAGGAGGCCTGATACCGGAACTTCAGAGACAGTCGGACTTGAGGCTTCGCCTCCCCATTAACGATAACAAGTCCGGAAATATTCGAGGCAACGTTGTTATTTCGAGCGCAATGTTGTCATTTCGAGCGTAGCGAGAAATCTTCACCACAGGCCAAGATTTCTCGGTCGCTATGCTCCCTCGAAATGACAAAGGCAATCGGACTTGAGGCTGCGCCTCTTCCGTTAACGATGAAAATGCGAGAAATTTTCAAAGCACACCACGCGAACAATCGTTTTCTTCAGTTAATAGTGGCGCCTGTCGCTATTATTCGACGGTCCGGCTGACTGGAAAACCCATTTCACAAATGCCTCCGGAGGAGAAT
Source organism: uncultured Nitrospirales bacterium (assembly GCA_964559065.1). GTDB lineage: Bacteria > Hydrogenedentota > Hydrogenedentia > Hydrogenedentales > CAILVY01 > CALEDJ01. Next base: position 5,523 of record CAZLII010000266.1, read on the forward strand.
AAGGTGCATTCGCCAACATACTGCGCTACAATGCGGCGTCACAACCAGCAACAGAAAGGGTCACGCCATGCACACTGTCTTCACCGCAATCCGTCGCGCCTCGCGCATAGTCCCTATCATTGTTTGCCTTGCCGCGTCCATGCTGCTTACCGGATCGCCTGCCGTCTCTGAAGAGGAGGGATGGATTCCCCTTTTTGACGGCAGCACGCTGGAGGGCTGGCGCAACGCTCGCGCACCCAGGGCGGAAAACAAGTGGTCCATCGAAGACGGCGCCATGACCAATGTTGACCACGGAAACGACATTGCGACGGTCAAGCGCTTTAAGGATTTTGATCTCAAACTCGAATTCAAGACTGTGCCCGGCGGCAACAGCGGCGTGTATCTGCGCGGCCGCATTGAAGTCCAGGTGCTCGACAGTTACGGCAAGGAGGAAGTCACGAACCAGGACAACGGCGCAATCTACGGCCAGTTCGCGCCCAAGGTCAACGCCTCCCGTCCCGCGGGCGAGTGGAATCAATTGGAAGCAACCATTATCGGCGACGAAGTCACCGTGCGGCTCAACGGCATTCTCATCCATGACAAACAGAAACTCACTGAAGTGACCGGCGGCGCCCTGCCCGGCAAACTGTCTGACCCTGGCGCGCTCCTGCTGCAGGGGGACCATGGAAAAGTCTGGTACCGCAACATCATGATTCGCGAGATCCCGGAAGGCTGAGAAGCAAAGAGCGCATCCTGCGCCGCCGCGCAAGACGGCAGGGCCTGTGTTTCGTCGCTGTAATCTCGTTCAAAAAATCGAATATATCTTAAGATAGTATTTTATGATTATATTTTACGATAAATATGCGTCATAAATATGGATTACATCTACAATTTTAGTAAGATTGCCTTACCAAAAATCTGCCATTTTTTAAGGCTTTTTGAGCAATTTTCATGCCTATTCACGAATGTTTGTTGGGGTGTCGGTTCCCGCTTCTGAATTTTTTGT
>CAZLII010000267.1:0-6498 GCA_964559065.1 uncultured Nitrospirales bacterium
GTGGTGGTGGAGGGACTGGGCCGGGGCCGGGCGACGCGTTTCGACTTCAGTCAGGAATTTGCAGAGGCGCTGGTGCGACACATCGAACCCGCCATTCGGGAAGATCGCGAAGCCAAGGGGTTGATGCGGGCGGCGATGACGCAATTCGAGGAATACGTCCGGCTGAGCCAGCGCGTCGCCCCGGAAATTCTATCGTCCATCCAGGATTTGACCGATGCGGAGACCCTGGCGGACGCCATTTGCGCCTATCTGCCGCTGCGCCTGGAAGAGCGCCAGGAACTGCTCGCCACCCTGGACGCGGGCGAGCGGCTGGAAAAGATCGCCGGATTCCTCATGCGCGAAAACGATTTGATGACCATCGAGCACAATGTGCGCGACCGCGTACGGGAACAAATGGAGCGCAGTCAGCGGGAGCATTATTTGCACGAGCAGTTGCGGGCCATTCAACAGGAACTCGGCGCGCGTGATGATGGATATGGCTCCGAATTTGCCGAAATGCGAACGCTTATCAACGATTCAGGCATGCCCAAGGAGGTGCGTGAAAAAGCGGACCGGGAATATGTCCGCTATGAACGCATGCCGCCGATGAGTCCGGAGAGCGCTGTCATCCGCACCTATCTGGAATGGCTGTGCGACATGCCCTGGAAAAAGCGCAGCAAGGATGCCATCAATATCGAACGCGCCCGCAAGGTGCTTGATGAGGACCATTACGGCCTTGACAAGGTGAAAGAGCGCATCCTGGAGTTTCTGGCGGTGCGTAAACTCAACAAAGAGGTCAAAGGGCCAATCCTGTGCCTGGTGGGGCCGCCGGGCGTGGGCAAGACCTCCTTGGGCCAATCGGTCGCGCGGGCCATGGGCCGCAAATTTGTGCGGGTCTCGCTCGGCGGCGTCCGCGACGAAGCCGAAATCCGCGGCCACCGTCGTACCTACATCGGCGCTTTGCCGGGCCGCATCATCCAGAACATGAAAAAGGTCGGCGTGCGGAATCCGGTCTTCATGCTTGATGAAGTGGACAAGATGAGCGTGGATTTCCGGGGCGACCCGTCGTCTGCGCTGCTGGAAGTGCTGGACCCGGCGCAGAACAAGATGTTCAGTGATCACTATTTGGAGATCGAGTTCGACTTGTCCGAGGTCTTTTTCGTCGCCACCGCGAATAACGAATTCGACATCCCCTACGCGCTGCATGACCGCATGGAGGTGGTGCGCCTTTCCGGATATACGCTCAATGAAAAAGAACAAATCGCGCGTCTTTTCCTGATTCCACGCCAGATGCGCGAATGTGGGCTGGCGCAGGATACGCTGCGTTTCACCGATGAAGGGCTGGACGCCCTGATCCAACGCTACACCCGGGAGGCGGGCGTCCGGGAACTGGAGCGCCAGATCGCCAACATCTGCCGGAAGGTGGCGCGGAAGATTGTCGCGAAAAAGCATGAAGGCACGGTGTCGGTCGAAGCGGCAACGCTGTCCGACCTGCTTGGACCGCCGCCGTACAGCGCCATCCGTGCGGAACTCCAGCCGCAGGTGGGCGTCGCCATCGGCATGGCGTGGACCCAGTCCGGCGGGGATGTGTTAACCATCGAGACCAGCACCATGAAGGGCAAGGGCAAACTGACCCTTACAGGCCAGTTGGGCGATGTTATGAAGGAGTCGGGCGAGGCCGGGCTGACCTATCTGCGCGCCAACGCCGCCGCCCTGAAATTGCCCGCGGATTTCCACAAGAACACGGATGTCCATGTCCATATCCCCGAAGGCGCCATCCCCAAAGACGGCCCTTCTGCCGGCGTCGCCCTGGTGATTTCCATGTTTTCGGCATTGTCCGGAAAGTTGCCGAAATCCGCCCTGTCAATGACTGGCGAAATCACCCTGCGCGGGCGCGTGTTGCCCGTCGGCGGCATCAAGGAAAAAGTGCTCGCGGCGCACCGCGCCGGCATCCGCCATGTCATTCTGCCCAAGGAAAACGAAAAGGATCTGCCCGATATCCCCAAAGAAATCCGCGAAGAAATCCAATTCAGTCTGGTGGAAAGCGTGGCGGAGGTGATGCGCCTGACCTTTGAGGACAAGGCCGCACAATGAAAAGTCAGGTCACCGAGGAAGACAATTGCCATGAAAGTGCTCACTGCGCAATTTCTGAAAAGCGCGCTGCGCTCTGAGGACTACCCCAGGGACCGCCGCCCGGAAATCGCTTTCGTGGGCCGGTCGAATGTCGGCAAATCGAGTCTGCTCAACCGGCTCCTGAAACGGAAGGGTCTTGCCAAGACCAGTTCCACCCCCGGAAAGACGCAGACCATCAACTTCTTCGACATCAACGAAAAAATCTACTTTGTGGATTTGCCCGGCTACGGCTTCGCCAAGGTGCCCAAGACGCTCAAAGATGAATGGAACCGCGTCATGGTCGAGTACCTCAAGGACCGAGACACCCTGCGGCTGGCCGTCGTGCTGCTTGATTCCCGCCATGACCCCTCCCCGCTCGACGCGCACATGCTGGACCTGCTTGAAGACGCCGAAACACCGACGCTGCTGGTGGCGACCAAAATAGATAAGATCGGCAAGAGCCGCCGCGCTGCGCAGATCGAAAACATCCGACGTCGCCTGGGTTTGGACCACGACGCGGAAATCATCCCCTTTTCCGCCGAAACAGGCGAAGGTCTCCGCCCCCTTTGGGAGATTATTGACGAGAAGATAGCGCACGATGCGTAAAGAGGGACAAGGCATGAAAAGTCCAACGCCGGAGGAGCAGCGGCAACTCGTGCGCCTCCGGGATGAGACGGCCCGGGTACTGGACCGCATGCGCCGCGAGGCGCTGCGCGGCATGCCCTATCGCTGGGAAGAGGTGGACGCGTTGCTGCAACTCGCAGAGCATTATGACGGCCCGCCCAGAACCGACAGCGGCCTGGTCGAAATGCAGCGTTGGTTCATGCTGGCCGCCAAGCGTCAGGGCTTGATGTCGGCAAACAATGGTGATGCGTCAAATCGCCGATTGGAAGATGGCGTAGAATAGCGAAATCAACGCGAGGGCACGCAACAACAGAGATTGGGCATGGCCAAAGGCGACCACATTACGGTAAAGCGGATGGGCGGGGTGTACACGCATCATGGGATTGACATGGGCGACGGCACGGTCATCCATTATTCCGGGGAATTGTTCAACATCAAAGATGCGCATGTCTGCCGCGTGCCCCTGGAGGAATTCTGCAAAGGGGAAAAACACACCGTGATCAAGTACCCCCCCGGAAAAGCCCGCCCCGTGAAAGAGGTCATCAAGACCGCCAAGTCCTTCCTGGGCGAGCGCAAATACAATATCCTGCTGCGCAACTGCGAACACTTCGCCATCGGCTGCAAGACAGGCGCGTGGAAAAGCAAACAGGTGGAGCGCGTGGTTAAGACCGCCATCGCCGTCACCGCCACCGCGGCCGTTGTGGTCATCACCGCCGCAGGGGCCTATGCATCGAGGCGGAGAAAAGGCTGATCGGTCGCCGGTTCCGTTACACGCCTGACCGCATCATCACCACGATGTCATCAACAAACTCCGGGAGAGAAATTCGCGCGTTGTCGCCGTCCACGACATATTGCGCAGGCTCCTCTTCACCGTTCCGCGGATGGAACAACGTCACGGACGCGATGTTCGCCGGGGCCGCAAGCACCAGTTCCGATGCCGGATAGGCGTTGTTCCATGTGTGCGATCCGCACTCCAGATAAGCGAGCCGCAACGCATCCGAACGCAGCCCGTATGCCTTTGGGGTGACGGTTTCCGAGAGGATAATGGCGTCATCCACTGTCAGGCGCGGCCATTCGGGCGCAATCATGTTCCAGAACTTACGCAACGCCCGGGCATAACGCGGCCAATCCCGCACATCGGCGTAATCGGCGAGGGCAACTTCCATCTTCCAGTAAGCGCCGATGGACTGCAAATTGGAGAAAAGGCTGCGGTAACAGAGGGTGCGGTACCGCGTTTGATGTTCTGATCCTGCCTGATTTTCATTGGCAAACATGTAATCATCGGGCTGATTGCGGCCATCGCTGGAGCGCACGCTGATAATGGGTTTTCTGAAATGCTGGAAAGCCCGGCGCGCATGCTCCGGACTCACCAGTTCATTCAGGATGATGAGGTCAAAGTGGTCCTGATAGGGGGTGAACACATCGGGCCGGTAGTGGTGTTCTGAATCAACGCCCACCAGGAACCGCCAGTCGTTTTCCTGCTCCCATTCGCGAATCCACCGCACGACCTCGACGGCCCAATCGAGCGTGCCCATCTCATTGCCGAGTTCATTGATGACATCAATCCAGACATTGCCGCGCCCCTTGACGGCGTTCAGAATGCGCAGCACCCACTCGCGCTGATGCGCCCGGGCGGGGCTGTCCGCCGGGGCGTCAATGTAGTCGCGCCCGCGTTTCAGGGTCCGGGTCCAGGCATTCACGTTGTTGGCGGGGTTGATGTAGTTGATGTCCCAGCGTTTGGACCCGCCTTTGAAGAAGACAATCTGCCACAACTGCAGGTGCAGAATGATCCCGTGGGTTTCCAGTCGCGCTGCATTCTCGCCAATCATTGCGAAGTAATCGTTATTGAACTGGTCCACATCCCACAATTGGCTATCCGGTGCTTTCTTGAACGGATGCGGGCCGGGGGCGCCGTAGGCTTCCAACGGTACGGATGTGGGATAGGCCCGGACAAGATTCATGCCATGTTCCCGCTGCCAGGCCGCCCAGCGGTCCAAATCTGCTGCGCCGCCGATAATGCGCATCTCATCGCCCGGCCCAAAGGCAAACAACGGCGCATCCCCATAGACAAGATACGGCTTTTCCTCCGGACCATGTGCCACGGCGAGTCGTTTCATATCTGTTTCCGCTGCCGCCGAGGCGACACACGATAAAACACTGACACACAACAACACCCGCATCATGATGGGTTCCTCCACTATTCATTCGTGTTCGGTTACGGAAGTTCACAGGGCATCCATGCTCAACGCTTACAACGAATTCAATGGCTGGACGAATTGTTCTCGATCATGCTTGTCCAGAATAGACTGTTGGCAATCCAAAGCACATGTTTCAATACCCGTTAGAATAGCATCGAATCGGGGTAATGCCAAGAACTTTTCCTGCAGGCAAATCTGCTTTGAAATTTTGAACTACTTCATCCGTATGAAACGACGTTACAAAGATGGCGATTTTCTTTGGACTGCGCACGCCTGAAATTTCCTGTGGAAATTTCAATGCGTGCGCTTTCAACCGGGCGGCTTGCCGCCCGGGCGTCCAGGCAAGCCTGGACGCTAAAAGCGGTGGCAAGCCACCGTAGTCCAAAGAACCGATATGGAGATTTGAGACGTTTTCATGGATTACCGGAGAGGCGAAAGCCTCATGTCCGACTGCCTTTGTCATTTCGAGGGAGCACAGCGACCGAGAAATCTTGGTCTGTTATGAAGATTTCTCGCGACGCTCGAAATGACAGCGTTACGTTCGAAATGACAGCGTTACGCTCGGAGTGACAACATTACGCTCGAAGTGACGACGCTTGTCTTGAAACTTTCCAGCATTTTTGTCGTTAGCGGGAGAGGCGAAGCCTCATGTCCGACTGTCCGCGAGAATTTCTGAAGCAGTATTGATAGTGTGGCAAGAGGGTGTAGTTTTTCTCCCTCACCCGGCCCCTCTCCCAGAGGGAGAGGGAATTTATGGCGCAAACCTGAGAAATGCCGCTACTCCCTCTCCCTCTGGGAGAGGGGTGGGGTGAGGGGGGGGAGAACAGCCGCTACTCCCTCTCCCTCTGGGAGAGGGGTGGGGTGAGGGGGGTAGAACAACCGCCACTCCCTCTCCCGGCGGGAGCGGGAATTCATGGCGAAACCTGAGAGATGCTGTTTCTCCCTCTTTGGGAAAGCGGTGGGCGAGGGAGGTGGATCAACATAGAAGTCTTCTACAGTGCCAAGAATATTTTGGACAGCGCTGCTTTCTGCTATGCTCTTTGCGGAAAGCATTCGGAGATGACAATGACGCGTTTTGGCACGGCGCTGATCATGATGGCGTTGCTTATGGGCGACGCGGCGGGCGGCAGCGCATCCGTGCCAAAACAGCCGCGTCGGGAAGCGCCACCAACCCTCATGGCATGGGGAAAACCCCTGTCGGGCGGCCCGATTCGGGCGCTTTTCATCGGCCCGGCCTGCACCCTGCGTGATGCGACGGAACTGGCGCGCCGTCTGGATTTGACGGTTGCGTTGGTCCCGCTCTGGCGCGCCGACGCGCCGACGCCGGAGTTCCCGCCGGAAACGGATGCGTTTTTCGCGCGTGACGCCGATGCGTTTGAGGCGCGGGCATTGGAACGCCTGGATGCCGCCGTTGATGTGATTGTAGCGGGCAACTGTGATTTGAGCGCCCTGCCCAATGTCGTACAACAGCGCATTATTGAGCGGGTCGCGGCGGGGACCGGCCTGGTGCTGGCGCACGAGCGGACGGAGAATCCCGGACCGTTGCCTGAACTTCTGGATGGGTTGACGTGGGCCGATGCGCCGG
>CAZLII010000268.1:0-6495 GCA_964559065.1 uncultured Nitrospirales bacterium
CTACGACGCCTACCCGCGAAGCGCCGTCCGAGATTCGAATCCTCAACCTCTATTTCCGCGTCGTAGCGCGCCACGAGGTCCGCAAAGCGCGGGTCCCCCGGTCCGAAGCCTGTTTCCACCAGCGCGGGCACATGCGGCCGCACATCCTCCCACAAGCGCATCCATTGGTCTCTGGGCAACGGGGGATCGGCGAACTTCCGATAGAAATCATCCGGCGGGTCGTAGGGGGAATGCGGATCGAGGAAATGCAGATACACGAACGATTTCCCTGTCCGGTGATCCCGGTAAAAGCGGAGCGCCCGGTCCACCAGACGCGGCCCCAGGCCGCTGTGTCCCCACTCGGCATAGCACTCTGTCTCGTCAAAACCCCGCCAGAACGCCGGGAAATTGAGTTGCGGCGTGTTCGAGAACATCCCGGTCGCATAGCCCGCCGCTTGGAAACGTTCGGCAAGGGTCGGCGCCTCCGGGTCCGGACGCGCCTGCCACCCTGCGCCCCAGGCCTGCGCCGACGGGAAACGCCCGGAGAACAGCGCCGCAATGGATTCGTTGGTGTAGGAAGAATTGGACTGCGCCCGCTCGAAAAGCACGCCCTCCGCCGCCATCGCGTCAATGATGGGCGAAGTCGGGCGGTGGTAGCCGTAGCAACCCAGATGGTCCGCGCGCAGCGCGTCAATCACAATGACCAACACATTGTAATCGGCGAACGCCTCAGGCGGTCGCGCCGGAGCGCCCCCGCATCCCGCCGCCAGCACGGCCGGGATAATCAGCGTAAGAACGGGATTAATGTGCCGTAACTTCACAGAAACAATCCTTGAATCTTGGTGGGGAGGATACTGTTGCGACCCATCATAAATGCTTCTCGCCGGAACTGCAATATATTGGTTTGTTGAAGCATACGGGAATTGAAGGGAGCCTCTCACAGTGCTCCCCAATCGGCTTATTGCTTTCAAGTCTGGTCAACGATTTTCCGGAACAGCGGCATTGTTTCCGGAAACGGCAAGCGAGATGGGCACGAATTGTTTTGATGTGGGGCGTGGTTGCCATTCATCTTTGATGATTTCCATGGGGAGGTATTCCGCGCGGACAAGCCCGTCCGGATTGACGATAATCCGGAAAAGTCTGCTGATGCGGGTGGGGGGACGGGAATGCTGATCAAAGACGAAGTTGCCAATGCTATGGAGAATGATGCCGTGCTTGTAGGCTTCGGGTTCATGCTGGACATGCGGGTGGTGCCCCACCACGATATGCGCTCCCTGGTCAATGATGAACCTACCCAATGCGACCTGGTGCGCATCAGGATCCAGAACATACTCAATCCCCCAGTGCATGGAGACGACGACCATGTCCACCTCGGAGAGAAGGGCGACGATGTCGCGTGCAATGGTTTCCCGGTCGCCCCGGGCCGGTTTGCGGTCGAAAACATCGAATTCTTTTGCGTAGGCATAAGGTGTTTTGGGATCACAATATGCGAGAAAGCCGATGCGCATGCCCCTGAAGTCGAATATGACGGGAGCCTGGGGTGCATCGCCGGTTGACAATCCGATGGACCGAATATTGTTTTTCTCAAGAATTTCCAGCGTGTCCGTTGCCGCGATTTCACCGAAGTCCAAGATGTGGTTGTTCGCGAGGGAAACAATGTTGAATCCCGCGTACACCAATCCGGCAATCGCTTCCGCCGGCGCATTGAAGGTGTAGCGCTTGTCAATCGCCTTGCCGCGCCCGGATATCGGGCTTTCAAGGTTGCAGAAGATGATATCGCCTTGGCGCAGATAGGGCGCGGCCGCTTTGAATGGATGGGTGAAGTCGCCCCCGCGCGCCGCCGCCATGCGGGCGACATTGCGCGAAAGCATGACATCGCCCACAAAAATCAGCGTGTGCTCCTCTTTTGCCGCGCTCCGGAATGGGACCGGCAGACGACCCATCCAATAGAGCGCGGTGGTCAACCCGATGCTGCAAAGAAGTGTTGCCGCCACAAGTCCGCTTAGGAATCCCAAGGGGATACGGGGGCGGCGCACGTCTTTTAATTTGGATAGGAGCGATGACAGGGAGGCCGAAGAACCGCTTTCCGAGACTACCGTTACCGGGCGCATCGGCAACAGCACACAGACGGCCATATAGGCGCACAGCCCGAGAAGCATGCAGGAACAGATGAAGAAGAACTGGAAATGATGCGGCATGGTAAATCCAATACGGTAAGCCGCAATGGAAATGCCGAACATGGCGATGATGCCGAGCGTCCTGGCGGCGTATTCCGCCTTGGGCAAGAATAGAAACAGCGGAATCACCAGCATGACGTAATAATAGAAGGTCGGCGCGGACAGGAAGAAAACGGGAATAAAACTCATGGGGATGGTTTCATAATCGTCAGTTCTGCGCATGAGAACTGCGGCAATCAGCAGGGCAATGCCTGTGTAGATGCGCCAGACGATTTGGTGATCGGAGAAATATTGGGCCTTGTTGGTCACCGACCATAGAAAGATGTACTTGAAACCCGCCCGCGTGGTGCTGATATCGGCATTGTGCACTGCAATCTTTTCAAAGAAAGACCGCCAGAGTTGAAACCCGCCGTCATACCAGGCGGACAGGAGAACCATCAGCACTGAACCTGCGGCAAATGTCGTGAAGAAATTGATGTAGTCCCGGTTGAGCGCGGTGGGCGTTTCACGGCGGCGCAGTCGGTCATACATCACGCCAAGCACATTGAAGCCCGCCTTGGCACCCAAGCCAAAGAGGAAGATCATTGGGAAAATCCGCGCCATGCCGGCATATGCCGCCAGCGCGCCCGCCGTCTTGTACCATTTGGCGTGAATCAGACAGGCGGCTATCACAAGCAAGGTCACCCAATCCAGGCGCATGAATGCGCCTTTGATGTGGACGAAGGACATGAAATAATTGGTGCCGTAGAAGATGATTGCAAACAACATGACGCGCAAGCCAAAAGTCCGCCAAACAGCAAGAAACATTAGAACAAGCAGCGCCAAATCAATGTAAGTGAGCAGACGCATGGCCCACACGCTGTTCGTTGACGCGCGCTCCGTGACCCACCTCGCCAGCGAGTTCCACACCGGCGTTGCGTTATACCCCTTGTCCCGCAGCATTTGGTTCCATTTTGAGGCGGGCACGAGTGACTGAAAATAGGCGATGTCTTTCTTGAATTCATCCCAGCGCTCCGCGGAAAAGCCCGCCTTATATTGGTCCTTACGCTGCATGACCTGCGTTACGCCTTCAAAGCGATGCGTTTCCAGATCGCGGATGGTGTTTTGATGGTAAACCCCGCGCATTTCCTTGTCGGCGATGAGGGAACAGCGATACAGGTTGAAGTAGTTGTGTTCCTGCGAATACTTGGCCCCCATGTAATAATGGTATGCGTCGTGGGGGTTCATGTAGCGTCCATAGCGCAGCCAGCCGAACTCAAAATAGGCCGCCACAGCGGTTACCGCAAGCAGTATCAGCAGGAGATTATAGAGATATCGCCACAGGCCTTTGATGTGCCCCCGTTTAACGAATGGAAGGCCCAGCGCCAACACAATCCCGGCTGCGGCAATCGCGATCTTCAGCGTGTGCCGCGTTGTCATATCGTCCACCGGCCATTGAATGCCAAACATGCAAACCTCTCATTGTCCCTTTGTAACCATGCTCTGCGTCCATGGCGCGCTTGTTTGGTGTATTTCACGCACCGATTTTTCTTGCGCAGATTGACATCGCGGATGCGGTCATGTGTCCCATTTATCGTGTTCCGCGCCAATCATACGGGGATGCGGACATGGAATCAAAGAAACAGGGAGCGGGGTATGTCTTGGGTCGGCGGGAACTGGATAATCGGCAACATTTCAGCCGTATGGCGCAAGAAACAGGTCTGATGATGCAACGCCTTCATACTCGTCCTTGCGAGTCCCACGCCCGCACCACCACCGCCGCTCCCGCACACACGAAGGAATCAATGACTCTTCATTGTTGGTGAAGCACGCCTTCAATTGACCCATTCCCCGAAAACCTGTTAGGATTCCGCACAATCAATGCTTTGACAACGGCGGGGGAAGTTTTTTCCGGGGTCGGCCCTGGCGCGGCGGCCTCGATAGTGGATGGGATATGGCAGGTAAAGAGAATGAGCGGTCGAAGGAGCGTTCGGCCGATTTTGAAAGCCTCGTGCTGGAGCATATTGACATGCTCCACGCGGTGGCCCTGCGCCTTACCCGCAACAAGGCCGATGCGGAGGACCTGACCCAGAATGCCCTGGTGAAGGCGCTCCGATTCCATGACAAGTTCAAGGAAGGCACCTACATCAAGGCGTGGCTGCTGACCATCCTCCGTAATACCTTCATCAACGAATACCGCCGCAAAGCGAGGCGTCCGGCGGTGGTGGAATTAACTGGCGCCGAGGCCGCCGAAGAGCGCAGCCCCGACCGGGAAGTGCCGATTGGCATCACCGGCGACACGCGCGAAGGGCTGATGGAACTCCTGGACGACCGCGTCAAGAAAGCGATCGAGGCTCTGCCCGAAGATTTCCGGGGCGCGGTCATCATGGCGGACCTGGAGGACATGTCCTATAAGGAAATTGCCGAAGCGATGGGCTGCCCGCTGGGCACGGTCATGTCGCGGCTCTATCGGGGACGCAAATTGCTGCGCGACACCCTCGGCGATTACGCCAAGGATCGCCGCTTCGCCGGCGCGGCCAATCCGGATTAGGCGATTTCAATATCCTTGGGCAGCGATGACGCGGCCCCGGCAGGGTTTGCCCGTAATCATACAGGGGCCTTCCTCGTCCGGCGCATCGAAGGGGATGCAGCGCACGGTGGACCGCGTGTCCTCCTGAAGCCGTTCCTCCACTTCGGGATTCTCGTGATCAAGGAAGACCCGGAAAAAGCCGCCTTCCTCCACCCGCGCCTTGTATTCTTCGTAGGAATCTAACGCATAGGTGCGCTGTTCCATGCGTTTTTTCGCGGTATCAAACAGGTTCTTCTGGATATCCGCCAGCAGCGCGTCCAACTGTTCCCGCAGTGTCTCGGCGGGCAGGGTGACCTTTTCGCCCGTGTCGCGGCGCGCCGCCACCACCGTCCCGGCGGCGACATCGCGCGGGCCGATCTCCACCCGCACCGGAACCCCCTTCAGTTCCCACTCATTGAATTTGTAACCCGGTTTGTACTGATCGCGGTCGTCAATGCGGAAGAAGAACGGGTCCCAGTCGCGGGTGATTTCGCGCGCCTTGTCAAGCACCAGGTCCTTTTCCGCCTCACTGCGCCATATGGGCACAAAGACCACCGGGGTCGGCGCGAGTTTGGGCGGGATGACCAAGCCGTTGTCGTCGCTGTGGGTCATGATCATGCCGCCGATCAGGCGCGTGGACACGCCCCAACTCGTCGCATACACATATTTCAGTTCCTTGTCCCTGTCCTGGAACTTCACGTCAAAGGCCTTGGCGAAGTTCTGGCCCAGGTGGTGCGACGTGCCCGCCTGCAACGCCTTGCCGTCCTGCATCAACGCTTCGATGCAATACGTGTGCAGCGCGCCCGCGAACTTCTCGCGGCGGGTCTTGCGTCCCACGATCACCGGCATCGCCAGGTATTCCTCGGCGAAGCGCCGATAGACATGCACCATGCGCACGGTCTCCTCCTCCGCTTCCTCGTGCGTGGCGTGCGCGGTGTGACCTTCCTGCCAGAGAAATTCCGTTGTGCGCAGGAACAGACGCGTGCGCATCTCCCATCGGCAGACGTTCGCCCACTGGTTGATCAGGATCGGCAGGTCGCGGTAGGAGGAAATCCAGTTCTTGTATGTGGACCAGATGATGGTCTCCGAGGTCGGGCGGATGGCCAGCGGCTCTTCCAATTTCTTGCCGCCGCCATGCGTGACCATCGCGCATTCCGGCGCGAAGCCCTCCACGTGTTCGGCTTCTTTTTTCAAGAAACTCTCCGGAATGAACAGCGGAAAATAGGCGTTGACGTGGCCCGTTTCCTTGAACATCCGGTCCAGATGCTGCTGGATTTTCTCCCAGATGCCGTAGCCGGTCGGGCGGATCACCATGCAGCCCTTCACCGGCGAATACTCCGCCATCTCCGCCTTCAATACCACATCAATGTACCACTGCGCATAATCTTCGGAACGTTTCGTGATGCCCTTCGCCATGATTGCCTCCAACTGGACAAGAAAGTCTTGAGATTTTCAAGACCTTCCAAGTCTTCCGATTTGCCTGTTCGCCAAATTTTATAAAAAAGCCACGTGACAATCTTCAGTGAAATTCGCCCCGCCCGCCGACATGCAGCCCTCAGCGCAATGCGCACAACATTGCGTGCGGCGAATCATAGCATAGACGTTGTTGCCCCCGCCATGTCCGGCGATTTAGGCGGGAGGCGGGAGTGGCGCACATGTCCCGCCTGCATCCATATCTTGGTTGACTCGTCTGCACCAGGGTTCTTATGCTGTGCACGCAGGCGGGCGTGCCGCGCCGAAGTTCTGGAGTACAGGCTTCAGCCTGTCGGATGCAGTCGGGCGTGCCGCGCC
>CAZLII010000269.1:0-6492 GCA_964559065.1 uncultured Nitrospirales bacterium
GCATAACACGACTAAAACAACAATTCCGTCTCTTCCCCCGACCTGTGCGCATCCCCGAGGATTCTGGTCAGCGTGCGGTCTATTTCCTCGGCGGATTTGAAACGTTCCTCCAATTGGGCGCGCGCCAGCGCCGCTTCGGCCTCCCGGTCCTTTCGTTCGCTTTCCATGGCATCCAGGTTACGGCGGGCCAGCGCAGCCGATTCGCGGGCGGCGGATTCCATGTCGGCCAGGCCGTCCAGGTCGGTCTGCAGGCGGCTCTCGGCCGCCAACGCCTCTTCCAGTTCCCCGCCTACATCCGCCGCTTCGGCCAGCATTGCGTCGCGTTGCGCTTCCAGTTCTCGAATCTGCGCTTCCACCGCTTCAATGCGCTTCTGCGCCGCCGCCGCTTTGTCGCGCAATTCTGCGATGCGCTGGCGATGTTCCTGCATTTCCTGATCACATTGGACGGCGCGCGCTTCAATATCCTCCGTGCGGTGTTCGGCGCGGCGCGCCTCTTCACGGGCGGCCTCAATGGCTGCGGCGAATTCCTGCAGCCGTTTTTCCGCCACCGCCATCTTCTGCCGATCTTGTTCCACCTCCATCTGCGCAATGCGCGCCGCCAGCCGCAGCGCCATCCGCTTCGCTTCCGATACCGCCCCGCGCGCCATCGCTTGTTGGACGGAACGGAAGAGGTCATCTTCTTCGGAAATGGCCGCATCCTCCTCTTCGGGGGCAAAATCAGGCGTAGCGCTTTCCTTCGGAGGCTCCTCCTTCTCCGGCAATTCCATCATGGAATCTGCAAGTTCCTCTTCCTCCGCTTCCGGCTCGCCGTGCGTTACCATGTTGTCTTGCGCCGCTGCCGATTCTGCAAAGATATCCTCGGATTCCTCCGGAATATCCGGCGTTTCAACCGGAGCCTCTGCCGACGGCGTGGCGCTCATATCCGGCATCGTCTCGCGTGTCTCCTCCGGGAATGAGAATGGACTTTCATCAGCAAGAGCCTCATCGGGTGCGACCTTCTCCACTGTCGCCGTCTCTTCCTCTTGACAAGATTCCCTTTCCGGCATTTCAAAAGGAGTTTCCGCCGGCGGCATATCACCGGCTTCCGGTTCGATTTCGTCCAGACCGGTTGACGCAGCCGAAGCCGCGTACTCTTCCTGGGTATGCATTGCGGACGGCGACGCCTTGGGGGCGGTCTCCGCCTCCAATTCCTCTTCTTCCTCATCTTCCACCAGTGGGATGCCCGCGCGCAGCAGGTCATCCACCCCGCGCTGATAATGCGCGCGCCACTTCTGCAGCACGCCCGACCGGATGTTATCCACGATCAAATCGCCGACCATGAGA
Source organism: uncultured Nitrospirales bacterium (assembly GCA_964559065.1). Classification (GTDB taxonomy): domain Bacteria; phylum Hydrogenedentota; class Hydrogenedentia; order Hydrogenedentales; family CAILVY01; genus CALEDJ01. The sequence goes on from CAZLII010000269.1 coordinate 1,324, forward strand.
CAGAGGATTTCGTAACTGTCCTGCAAAAATGAGACGCAAGCGTGCGCCTGGCCCGCCTGCTCATAACTGTGCAGGATTCGCGCGGTATCGGTAAGCGCCTCTTGCACCCCGTCCCATTCCTGGGCAATGGCAATTTCGATGCCCGCAATGATCTGATTCATGCACTCGTCGGCCCAGACCGCATCCGGCACGCCGTGCTCTGCGCGGGCCACCTGCCGCTGAAAACGTCCGAGCGCCGTCAGCAGGTGCTGCGTGGGATCGCCCTTGATCGCGTCATCATGAGCATTTGGCGCATCGAATAATGATGCATCCCTGGAGTTTGCAGATGCGTCCTGAAGGGTCGCTTCACCTGGATGCTCGCCAGCTTCGTCCCCCTCGCCCCAGCCCAGCAAAGCGCTACGTTCATCCTGCGCCAACGACCCGCTCTTCGATTCCTCCGAGCGATCGCCCAATAAGCGACGCCCTGCGGCTGTCCAACTTTTGTTTCGTTTTCCGAATCGCACCTTTATCACCTCCTGGCCCAGATTCTACCACAGACCGCACCAATTGGCAATACATATTGTGGCCATTTTACGTTTTTTTGTCTACCACATACAAAATGTTGTTTCTTGGGGCAGGAAAGAAATATCTTTCCTTGGTGTCCGATAAACTGTACATCAACGCCGGGTATCATGCTTGTCCAAAATAGACCATTGGCAATCCAAACCACGTGTTGCAATAACCTTGAAAATACCATCGAATCGGGCTAACGCCAAGGGTTTTTGCCACAGGCAAACCTGCTCTGAGAATTCCCCGCATTTTCATCGTTTACGGGGGAGATGAAGCCTCATGGATGGCTGTCCCCGAGAATTTCTGAAGCAGCATTGGTTACTTGGGTATGAGGGCTGTCGCTTTTCTTCCTCACCCGCCCCTCTCCCAGAGGGAGAGGGAATTTATGGCGCAAACCTGAGAAATGCCGCTACTCCCTCTCCCCCTGGGAGAGGGGTGGGGTGAGGGAGGGGCAGATCAACATAGACGGTATTTCCGACACAAGGAATATTTTTGACAGCACTGGCCGGGTATAAAGGCCGTGTTTCAGGGACGGAACACGTCGCGGACCGCTTCCAGGTAGGCCATGCCGGATTCCGTGTCGGGTTCGAGATAACTGCCTTCCGTCCACTCATTCCAGCAATTGATGGTGAGCGTCTTCCGCGTGTTGGGGTGGGCGTCGAGGAAAGCCTTGGCTTTTTTGAGGGCGTTACGAAATGCGTCAGGCGTGTTGCCGCCCAACGTACTGGTGAAGGGGTATCCTTTATTGCTGAAGGTATCGTCTTGGTTGCAGCGGGGGCTTGAGTCCCAGCCCATGGTGACATTGGGAAAATAGGACACGCCGAACCGGTCCGCATTGCGCCGCCAGACGGATTCAATCTTTTCCAGCACTTCGGCATAGGGCGTTTCCGGGAACTGCGGCAAGGGAACGTCATGCACCCAGACGTAGGACGTCACGCTGTCGAAACCGATCCGCTGAATCAGCGCTTCGGGATTGTCCACGGCGGTTTCGCCGGGCAGCAATTGCACGCCCCAGGACACGGCATTGAGGTGGAGGTCGGGGAATCCCGCCGCGCGGGTTTTTTCGCGGAAGCGCGCCACGGCGCGCGCCACGGCATCCACGCCGCCAAGACCCTTCACAAGCGTATGCAATTCATAGATGCTGAAATACGGACAACCGTCAATGGTCCAGTAGGAGGGGTGCTTGAAGTAGGTTTCAATGACGTAATCGGTCATGCCCTCGAAGGTTTCCTGCGTCACCGTTCCGGGATAGAGCAATTCCGGCGGATGCGCCAGCGTGGCGGGGTGAATGTCGTACCAGTCGTGGTTTGCCCACATCAACGCGAACTTCATGCGCTCCGCGTTGGGCGCTTTCATAAAGCCGCGTTCCAGGCAGCGTTCCAGGAAAAGGCCGTCATCATAGTAATACCAGTCAAAAATGAACACATCTATCGCGTAGTCGGCTGCGGCATCTATTTTCTTCGCCATGACCTCCGGGTCCGATTCATCGCCGTGGCCCCACAAGGGAATCCTGGGCTGGCGATGTCCCGGAAAGCGCGGCTTCGCCTTCTTCACAAGTTCCCATTCCGTCCAACCTTTTCCGTGCCGCGCTTCGTTTCGCGGGTCCACATGATAATTCGGGAAGTAGTAACAGGCGACGGTGTATTCAGACATTGGCTCCACCCCCGTGTTTTCCGGCGGGACATCCACAGCGCCCAGGCATCCGAGCAAAAGACAATACAACATGGTTCTAAGCCTCCACAAATACTTTGCGAATGCTTGTCACATATACTATCCTTGTTGCCTTGGGATCAAGGACGGAAGGAGAACGACGCGATGGGTGGAACACTGACGCGTGAACAATCCCTGTGGCGCTGGCGCATCCTCATTTCCACCTACATCGGCTATGCCGGGTATTATCTGACCCGCAAGGTCTTCACCATCGCCAAAACCTCCATCGCGGAGGACCTGGGTTGGGAACTGGCGGACACGGCGTATATCTGGGGGGCCTTCCTGATCGCCTACATGATCGGCCAGTTCGTCAACAGTTTTGCGGGACGCAAATGGGGGCCGCGCGTGATCCTGTTGTGGGGGCTGGGCATCTCGATGGCCTGCAATGTCGTCTTCGGTGTCACCAACTCATTCTATACCTTTGTCGTGTTCATGTTCGTCAACGGGCTGGTGCAGGCCACGGGTTGGCCGGGCTGCGTGGGCGGCGTGTCGCAGTGGCTGCGGGCGCACGAGCGCGGCATGTTCATGGGGGTGTGGTCCACCAGTTATCTTGTGGGCAACATCATGGTGAAGGGCGCGGGCGGCTGGCTTCTGGGCGCCTACGGCTGGCGCTGGTCTTTTGCCGGCTGCACGATGATGACCATCGCGGTGTGGTGGCTGCTCTACTGGTGGCAGCGCGACAAGCCGGAGGACGCCGGACTCCCCCCCATTGTGGAAAAGCCCAGCGAGGACGGCCGCGCCATCCGCGCCGCGCAGGAAGACACGGTTACCACGCGACAGTATCTGGAAATCGCCCTGAACCCACTGGTCTGGGTGATGGGGTGCAGTTACTTCTGCATCAAGTTCCTGCGTTATGCGCTCGATTCCTGGCTGCCCGCGTTTTTGAACATCCAAGGCATGGACGTGGCGCGCGCCAGTTATTATTCCTCCATTTTCGATTATGCGGGATTGGCCGGGGCCGTGGCGGCGGGCTGGTTGCTGGACAAGTGCTTTCGGGGCAACTGGGCCGTGCTCTGCCTGCTGATGGGCATCGGCGGCGTAGCGGGTTACCTGGCGGTGATGTATCTGGGGGCCAATCCCGTCATGCTCGCGCTTTGCTATGGCGTTATCGGCTTCATGGTCTATGGACCCGACACCCTGCTCTGCGGCGCAGCCTCCATCGCCGTCGCCGGCGAGAAGAACGGCGTCGCCGTCGCGGGACTCGTGAACGGCATCGGCAGCCTCGGCCCCGTCGTGCAGGAACTGGTCATCGGCGAGATGGTCCGGGGCGACGTGCAGGCGGGCATCGAAATGACCAACCGCCTCACGCTCACCATCAGCGTGCTCTTCGCCATACTGATGCTGGTCGTCGTATGGCGGCTGCGCGCCGCACACCGCAACAACGCGCGTTTGGACGCAAACAGATCATGAATAGCGACCAACCCAACCCCATGAGGACGCCATGAACGAAAAGCAGCCAATCTCCGGATGGAAGGACAAGGCCCTGTTCACCCCAGGCCCACTCACGACCAGTCGCACCGTCAAGCAGGCGATGCTGCGCGATCTGGGGTCCCGCGATTTTGCGTTCATCGGCATCGTGCGCGACATCCGCGAACGGCTTGTCGCGCTGGCCGGCGCGCGGCCCGGCGACTACGAGGCCATCCTCATGCAGGGCAGCGGCACTTTCGCGGTCGAGGCGGTTTTCTCCTCCGCCGTCCCGCCCGACGGGCGCGTCTTGATCATCATCAACGGCGCCTATGGACAGCGCATGGAAAAAATCTGCAAGACGCTCAAGATCGAGACCACCGTGCTCGAATATCCCGAAAATACGCTGCCGGACACCAGAGAAATCGAGCGGACCCTGAAGCGCGAGGTCGGCCTGATCACCCATGTGGCGGTGGTGCATTGCGAGACCACCACCGGCATCATCAACCCGATACAGAAGATTGGTTCTTTGGCGAAGACGGCGGGGGCGCGCTATATCGTGGATGCGATGAGCAGTTTCGGTGCGGTGCCGATCAGCGTGCCTGCCGCGCATATTGACTACTTAGTGTCATCAGCGAACAAGTGCATCGAAGGGGTGCCGGGGTTTTCCTTCGCGATCGCACGCCGGGAAACCCTGCTTGAAACCGAGGGCTGGGCGCGCAGCCTTTGTCTCGACCTGCTGGACCAGTGGAAGGGCCTCGAAAAGAACGGTCAGTTCCGCTTCACGCCGCCCACGCATGCACTGCTCGCCTTTCACCGGGCCTTGGCGGAACTCGACGCCGAGGGCGGTCCGGAAGGCCGCGCCGCGAGGTATTACAAGAACTACAAGACGCTGGTGGAAGGCATGCGCGCGATGGGCTTCAAGGAATATCTGCCCGCCGAATTGCAGGGCTATATCATCACGTCCTTCCTCTATCCAGACGATCCGAAATGGGACTTTGAGGAATTCTATCGGCGGCTCAATGACCGCGACCTCGTCATCTACCCGGGCAAAGTGTCCAACGCCGACTGTTTCCGCATCGGCAACATCGGACGCATCAGCGAATCCGACGTGAACACCCTCCTTGCCGCCATCCGGGAAGTAATGAACGAAATGGGTTTCCGCCCGTAGTTCTTCTCGGTGCGGGTGCAGTTTGCTTGCCCGTACGCGTATTGGGCGATATGTCAGAACGAATCTTGTGTCATGCCTTTGGAATCAACCAATTAACGGCCCTTCACAAGCATCCCGTCTATCACGACTGCGCAGACATGCACGCGCCATTCCCCCCGGTGCGATTCTGTTTCCAGCACCGCCAGGTTTGCGCGGCCGCCCGGCTTGGGCATGCCATGTGGCAGGCGCACGCCGAGCACGCGCGCGGGTACGGTCGTAGCGCAAGAGAAGGCCTCTTCCAAGGTGAGGTCCGCCGTTTTCCATGCGTTGATGACGCCCTGCGGCAGGAGGGTGCC
>CAZLII010000270.1:0-6488 GCA_964559065.1 uncultured Nitrospirales bacterium
GGCCGCGCGCAAGCCGGTGGTGGTGATCAAGGGCGGACGCAGCCAGGCGGGCATGAAAGCGGCGCGGTCGCACACCGGCGCGCTTGCGAGCGAAGTCCGGCTCTTTCAGGCCGCGTGCCGCCAAGCCGGCGCGACGGTCATCAACGACACCTACGAGGCGATGGAAGCCGCCGGCGTCTTCGCCGCGCAGCCGCTGCCACAGGGGCGGCGCGTGGGGATAGTCTCGCAGGGCGGCGGCTGGGGCGTCATCGCGGCGGACGCCTGCGCCGAAGCGGGATTGGACGTGGCGGCGCTCCCGGAGGAAACGCTGGCGGAACTGGACGCGTTCCTGCCGGCATGGTGGAACCGGGGCAATCCCATTGACCTGGTGGCGGGCACCGACCTCACGCTGCTTTCGCGCACGGTCGAGGTGGTGATGCGCTGTCCCGTCGTGGATGCGGTAATCCTTCTGGGCGTCGGCTACATTTCCAGCAGCATCGCGCGTCTGGCGCAGTCGCGCCGCGCCCAGGAACGCGGCCTGGACAAATTGGCCGAAATGGGCAGCCAGATCGAAGTGCAGGACATTCAGCGCATCGCCGGATTCGTCGCCGAGCACGGCAAACCCCTGCTCGCGGCCTCGGACACTGCGCTCCTGGCCTATGGCGCAACGCCCAACAGCGCTATCCGCGAACTCGAACGCCTGGGCATCTACCTCTTTTCAAGTCCGGCCCACGCGGCGCGCACCCTCGCACGCATGGTCGAGCGCCACGAATTTCTCCAGGGCGCGCCGCGCAGCGCGTTTGCAAGACGCGGATAGGCCGCCAGCCACAACTTTGCGCAATTGACGTATCTTCCCATGCCGCGCTATGATCGCCCATGCCGCAGGATTCATCATGGGGAGAAAGGATGTCGGGTAGTATTCAAGAGCATGGGGTGACGCTTCCGCACTATATTGTTCATCGCGTGTCGTGCGCCCCTTCCGAGGATTGGAATGATCCGATCTGGGCGGCGGCGGATTGGGCGCGCATCAGTCATTTTCATCCCGCGAGCAGCGCGCACCATCCGGAGACGCTGTTCCGGCTGCTGCACGATGATGAAACGCTTCACGGCGTTTTTTGGGTTCAGGACCGCTATGTCCGGTGCACACACATGACGTATCAGAGCGCGGTATACAAGGATGCATGCGTCGAGTGTTTCTTCAAACCGTTATCGGACAAGGGCCACATGAATTTCGAGATGAACTGCTGCGGAACCCTGCTGCTGCGTTATGTGGAGAATCCCACGCGGCTGCCGGACGGCGGGTTTGCCCGGCAGGAAGAGGCCCCGCAGGAATTGGGGGCGCGGGTGCGCATCCAAACCTCGCTTTCAGGACCGATTGCCGAAGAAATCGTCGAACCTGTGACGTGGCGGCTGCGTTTCAGCATACCGGTGTCGGTGCTGGAAGCGTATCTGGGGCCGTTGCGGCCCCTTGCGGGGCGGCAATGGCGCGCGAATTTTTACAAGTGCGCGGAGGAGAATTCGCGCCCGCACTGGGCCGCGTGGGCGCCGATTGGCGAGCGGCTTGATTTTCACCAACCGGACCGCTTCGGGGTGGTTTGTTTTGTCTGAAATTCATGAATTTCAGCGGCAACGACGCCAAAACCGCCGGGAACCATAGACAGGAGTGTTTTATTCGCATGGATGCGCGTTCCATCGCCGTACTGATGCTGCACCCGGGCTGCAACATGTCGTGCTCGTATTGTGTAACGGAAAACAGCATGTCCTCGATGCGCTACGAACAGGCGCTGCATGTGCTGGACGAGGCGGCACGCCGACGCATCGGAAACGTGGTGCTGGGCGGCGGCGAGCCGTTCACGTGGCGTCCTGGCGCCATGAGGTTGGCGCGAGAAGCCAAGCGCCGGGGCTTTGTCGTGCAGATTGGGACGAACGGCGCTGCGCCGCCCCCGGGCTACGAGCGCGCTGAAGCCGTGGACCGCTATGTGCTGCCGCTCGACGCCGCAACCGCGTCCGCGCATGACGCCTTGCGCCATTATCCGGACGGCCACCACCGGGTCATCGTGGAGCGCCTGACGCGTCTGCGTGAGGCGGGCAAGTCCGTCACGGTCTCCACGGTGGTGACGGCGTTGAATCTCGGCGAGATGGAAACGCTGGCGTATTTTCTCAACGCCTATGCGCGCGAGGGCGGTCGCCTGCACGCCTGGCATCTTTATCGTTTTCTGCCGCAGGGGCGCGGCGGCGCGCGGAACGCGCCACGCCTGAGGATCGGCGATGCGACCTATGAAGCGGCGTGCGCGCGCGCGAAGGCGGCGGCGCGCGGCTACGCGGTGTTCAAACGCAAAGACATGCAGCACTCCCGCACGGTGGATTTCTTCTGGCATGAGGGGGCGCGGCTGTGCATCGGGAGCGAATGCTGGCGCAATACATCCGTGTCCGACTCAGGATGGATTCAACGTCCCGAAACACTGGCCCTCGTCAGTTCCTCCACCTCCTGAAGGTCCATTTTCGCCATACGGATTTCCGTGGCGGCCAACATGCCGATGCCCCAGGGATAGTCCCGACGAATGTCGCTGGTGTAGTAGGACACGTACAGGTCATTGCCGCGCAATACGACGCCCGGGTAGGAGGTGTCGCCGGAACTCGGCAGGTCCGTCAAATACACCAGGCGTTCTGGCAGAACTTTGTACAGCGCGGTGCGCTTTTTCCCGAAAATACTTCCATAATACACGGGAAACCGCGCGGGCTGCGGGTTGTGGCGGCCCACGGCATACACCGCCCCGCCATGGGCGAAGAGACACGGCCCATCCAGGCGGGTCACAAAACACTTCACGCCATTCCACTGGGTATAGGGCGGGTCCGACACGCCAATCCAAGTGCAGGCGTCGCGATGGCCGAAGACGCTGTCCGCTTTGATTTCCAGGCGCGCGGTGGCGATCATGCGCCCATCCGGGAAAAACTCGATGTCCGTCTCGTCATTGCCATCGCCCTCATAAATGACGCCGACTTCCTCCCATGTCCATCCATCGGCGGACCGCAGCAAAATTGATTTTCCGTGTTCATGCCAGTATGCGGGCACATACCAAGTGTTGCCGTCATGCGTTTTCGGCCGCCAGAAAAGCCAGCCCTCCGGCTGAATGGCCGCAAAGTCCGTCCATTGTTCGCCATCGTCGCTGACGGCCGCCTGCGTTCCAATGGGCGTGGCCATCAATCCGGTGTTCTCCAGTACATAGAGAAATAGACGGTCGTGAATAACGGCAAATTTGGGGTCCCGGATGTCGCTGCCGGGAAGATGGAAACTTCGGACCGACTCCCACGAACGCGCGTCGCGCGACCGCCAGAGCAGTAATTGGCACTTCGTGCTGCCGAGATGCCACGGCGAACTGGCATGCACCAGGTAGTAATGTCCGCGCCAATAAAGCAAGTCCGTATTGGAATTGTGCATGCCGTCGCTGACGATGGGCCAGTGTTCGATGGCCAGACGGGGATTGATGCGTGCGGTGTTGGGACGCAGCAGCCACCAGCCGAAGACAATGCCGATGCACACCGCCGCGAGGGCCGGCAAAATGCTTAGCGCAAGCCACAACCGCCAACGACGCCGCATGCGTTGTCCCTGCGACACAGAGGATGTCCCCCCTCCCTGTTGATTTTTCGGCATTATGTGCTATCCCTTGTGATCCGCGCGGCGTATTATAGCAAAGCAGCCCCATACCTTCTCCCTCCATCAGCCCCGGACGCACCGGCAATGGATGGACCGGTTGAAATCCGGGTTGTGACGCACGTCAACGCGACGGGGCGTAAGGCGGGGGTCGCCTCCGGTGTCCGCATCGGGACGGTGGGCATGTTTCCGGGGCGGGGCGTGCATTGGGGCCGGAACGTGCTATGCTGGAGGAGGTGTTTTGGGAATGCAAGGGGATTTCAGAACTGAACGGCGCCCATGCGTGGTATCCCGCGTGGCGCCAAAAGGAAAGGAGCCAGGCATGCGCAGGTTCTTGATGATTCTTGTGCTGGTGTTGCCGGTCAGTGGATGCGTGCCTTCCATCAATCCCATCTATACCGACAAGGACATCGAGCGGATGCCCGAACTTCTGGGGAAATGGCAGACCGACGACGCCATGGAGACATGGGAGTTTTCGGAAGACGACGGCAACGGGTATGAGGCGGTGTACACGGACGACAAGGGTTCAAAATACACCTTCTCGATTCATCTGACGCGGATTGGCGGGGAACTGTGCGCCGATTTATATCCGGTGAAGTGGGCATTCGAGGGATCGGAGAATGTCAATGACCTGTTCTTGTTGCATCTGACGCCGGTTCACCATTTCGCACGGATCGACATCGCCGAAGGAAGAATCCGCGCGCGGGGCATGGACCCCAACTGGGTGCGTGATTACGTGGAAAAGCATCTTTTCACTCCGCGGCACGAGTGTCGTGAGGACATGGTGTTGTTTACCGCACCCACGAAAAAGTTGCGGCGCTTTATCGCGCGCCAGATTGATGTTGAGGGGGCCTTTTCCGAGGATATTGAGGTGGTGCTGGTGCGCACGCCTGCCAGTCCGCCGACCCCTGAAGCCGAGGCCGGCGACATGGAACTGCAATCGGACCAAGGGTAATGACCGGGACGGCAGGCTTTTCACGCCCCCAGTGTCCTGTTAGGTGGCGGTGTACACTTGCGCTGAATGTGGCGAGAGATTCACGGGACCATCTCCATGCAGGCGGATGCGAGGGCGGGCACAGGATTACAGGAACTCCTGCAGTAACGCCGATACTGCTTTGAAGTTGTAGGGCTTCTCTATAAAAGCGTCCACCTTTTGACCGACGAGGCGCGCTTTGAGTTCCTGCTCGGCGTAACCGCTGGCGAGAATGACGTGGATGCCCGGTTTGATGCCGCGCAGTTCCGCGAGCGTTTGGACCCCATCCAGACGGGGCATGCTTAGATCAAGCAATACGCAGTTTATATCCTCATGACGTGACCGGAACACTTCGAGGGCCTCGAGGCCGTCCGCGGCAGTAAGGACCGTGTAGCCCATCTGTTCGAGCGCCAGGGCCCCGAGTTCCAGCATGTCGCGTTCATCGTCCACGAACAGAATCGTTCCTGTGCGACCCGATGGTGCGGCTGGGGACGGCGGGGCATTATCGGCGGTCACGGGGACGGGTTGAATCGCCACGGGGAAAAGCGCCCGGATCGTCGTTCCCTTATCCGGAGCGCTCTCGACAAAGATTGATCCCCTGTGGCCGCGGATGATTCCGAGCACCGCCGCCATTCCCAGTCCCCGCCCGGTAAACTTGGTCGTGAAGAATGGCTCAAACAGCCGCTCCCTGGTCTCCTTATTCATGCCGCAACCGGTGTCGCGCACTTCCAGGCAGACATAGTCGCCCTCCGGAACATTGAACAGCGCGCGGCTTTCACGGAGGTAGTCATCGGTGCAATGAAGGGCCATGGTCGAAATCTCGACCATCCCGCCGCGATCTTCATCCAGCGCCTCCGACGCGTTGAGGATCAGATTCATCGCGACTTGTTGTATCTGAGCGATATCCGCCTCAATAGGCGGCAAATCTTTTGCCAGGTTTGTTTGCAGCGTTACCTTTTTTGATACCGACGATTGAAGGAGTTGGATGATCTCCTTTACGACGTCGCTCAAGTCAAGTACCTGGAGCAGGAAATGTCCCTTGCCGGAGTAGGCCAGCATCTGCCGTGTCAGCGCTTCCGCGCGCGCGACGGACCTTTCAACGTTGTCAACAAAGCGCCTGGCCGAAGCGGTTTCCGGAACAGTCTTCTGCAAATGGTGCACGTTTCCGCGAATGATGTTGAGGATGTTGTTGAAATCGTGGGCGATTCCTCCCGCAAGCACGCCCAGACTCTCCAGTTTTTGTTTGTGCTGTACCGTCATTTCGAGACTTTGGCGGGCCGCTTCGGCGCGCTTCCACGCCGTAATGTCCTGGAAGGTCGTCTGGGTGAATCGCCTGTTGCCGATTGTGATGTCGGCGGATTGCGTTCGAACGTCTCTCTTCGCGCCGTCTTTTCTTAGAATCCTGAACTCAAAAGGAGATTCTTCAGGCTGGCCGGATTCCCTTCGGAGCACCCTTTCATAGACCCTGGGCCTGTCTTCGGGCGCAACGACATCGAGCATGGAATCTTGGGCTAGTTCCTCGAAGGAATCGTAACCGCATATATCCAGCAAGGCCCTGTTGGCGAAAAGAATCTGGTTGCCCTTGGTAATCGCGATGCCTTCAATCGAGTCTTCTATCAACGTGCGATATTTCTCTTCGGATTCCCTCAGTTTTTCCTCGGCATGTTTGCGCTCGGTAATGTCCTGCACCATGCCGACCGATCGAAGAACCTCTCCGGCCCCGTCGCGTTCGTGGACGCATTTCTCGTGAACGTGGCGCACCTCACCCGTACGCCTGCGGACGATACGGTGTTCGATCTCATAAGCGTCCTTTGCTTCCCGCAGTGAACCCCAATAGGCCTCGTCCACGGCGGCGCGGTCTTCCGGATGAACGGCCTCAAGAAA
>CAZLII010000271.1:0-6463 GCA_964559065.1 uncultured Nitrospirales bacterium
CGGGGCGGACGGGTCAGACGGGTCGGACGGGGCGGACGGGTCAGACGGGTCGGACGGGGCAGACGAGTCGGACGGGTCAGACGGGTCGGACGGGTCAGACGGGTCGGACGGGGCAGACGAGTCGGACAGAGCGGACGGGGCAGACGAGTCGGACAGAGCGGACGGGGCGGATGGAGCGGACGGGGCGGACAGGTCGGATGGGGCGGTTCGGTCCTGTCGAAGCGACTGTTTTTCCCGGGGCGGGGACAATCCATCGTGCCGGTGGCGCCGTCAAGGTAGATAGTGGGGGAGACGTTCCTCAAAAAAGGCCTTGGTTTTCTGAAGCCCGTCAAGTAGTCCGACGGTCGGTTTCCAGCCCAGGCGCGTCTTGATTTTTTCGTTGGAAATGGCGACATCCCCGACGTCCATCTTGACCCAATCGTTCGGCCAGGGGACGTGCCGCACCTCGCCCCGGCCCATAATCTCGACCACCGCCCCGGCAAAATCCACGACCGCGTATTCCTCGTCGCCGGAGGCGAAGAAGACTTCGCCGTGCGTCTGGTCCTGCATTACGACCTGAACAAGCGCCTCGACGCAATCCTCCACGAACAGCACATTGCGGCGCTGCGCGCCCTCGCCATAAATGGTCAGCGGCTTGCCCTGCAGCGCCAGCCCGATAAAAAAATTCAGCACCCCGGCGTCGCTGCTGCTGATTTTGGCGCGCGGCCCGTAGATATTCGCGAGGCGCACCACGGCGGTCCGCAGGCCATGCACCCGGTGGTAGATCAGATGATACTTTTCTGCCACGCTTTTATTCGCCGAATAGATGTCCAGCGGAAACTCCGGGTGCTGCTCGTCAATGGGATGGCGCTGCATCGGCCCGCATTGGGTGCTGGTGCCGATGTAGATCACCTGGGCGGCGGGATTCTCGCGCCGGACCGATTCCAGCACGTTCATGGACCCCACGCAGTTGATGGCGATGTCGAGAAACGGGTCTTTCAACGAATAACTGTGCGAGGTGTGCCCCGCGCAGTGGAAGATGATGTCCTGGTCCGCCACGGCCCGGCAGACGAAGTTGTAATCGCGGATATCGTGGAGGATTACGCGGATGCGGTCTTCATGTCCGGCGATGTTAGCGCGGTTGCCGCCGCCGTGGTCCATCAATGAATCGAAGACAGTGACCTGCGCGCCCATGTCGGCGCATCGAATGGCCAGGTTGCTGCCGATGAACCCCAGTCCGCCCAGCACCAGGATGCGCCTGCCTGCGAAAGCCCTGTCCCGTGTTTCCATGCGTTCTCCGCCCGCCTTTGCCCAATCTGATCCCCCGACCACTTGCGTTTCGGGGTTCTCCTAAAACCGGACCTTGCTGTAGGCACCGGGATGTCCGGCGTCCTTGGGCATGTCATCCAGCAGTTGCGGTCCCACGCTTGTGCCGATCCGCGTTGCGCCCGACTCCATCATGATCACCGCGTCCATGTAAGTGCGGATGCCGCCCGCCGCCTTTACTCCAAGCGTCTCCCCAACCACTTGGCGCATCAGCCCCACATCCTCCGGCGTCGCCCCGCCGTGACCATACCCCGTCGCCGTCATCACGTAGGCCGCGCCCGCTTTCATGCTCATCTTACACACATCCACCTTCTCTTCTTCGGTCAGAAAACTGCATTCCAGAATGACTTTGACCGGAATCCCCTGGACCGCTTTCACCACGGCGGCGATTTCCTGGTACACGAAGGTGGGATACCCTGATTTCAGCGCGCCGATGTTGATCACCATCTCGATCTCCGTGGCGCCATTGCGCACGGCGTCGCGCGCCTCCTCCACCTTGATGTGCGCCGTGCTGGCCCCCAGCGGAAACCCCACGCACGCCGACACGCCTACATCGGAGCCCGCCAGTTGTTTCGCGCAAAATGAAATCCACGCCGGATTCACGGTCACCGTGGCGAAGCCATGCGCTTTTGCCTCGGCGCACAATTCCCGCATATCTTCCTCGGTCGCATAGGCGCGCACCTGGGTATGATCGATCATTTTCGCAAGTTGCACCGGCGTCACAGCAGGCAAACTCCTCTTGGTCTGCTTCCTCAATGCCTGTTTTGCACCCCCTATCCTACCACGTGACGACATTTTGAGAAAACTGGATTGCCCCATTCAGGCCAACCATGCGCCCTGTGCTATACTGCGGCATGTGTTAAACGGCAGCGAAAACGGGAGGACATCACGATGATCAAGGATCGAATGGTCCGGGTGAAACTGAAGAAGTTTTACAAAGAGCAGAAACCGTTTTGCTTTGTCGGCAAAGTGACGGCTTTTTCAGAAGGGTGGGTGGTGCTCGAGGCCAAGGGAATCATGTTGTCGCGGGCCCAGTCCAACGGCGTACAGGTGGACAGCCGGGCCAATCCGGTGATAATCCCCAGGGAAAGCATCGAATCCATCCGCTTATTGCCCGACAATTACGACATCAACAACATTACCGTCACCACGGAAGGCCAACAATTGAGACTTGTGGTGGACGGACCCCGCGATGTGTTCATCGGGGAACTCGGCGAAGGTTGAGCAGCGGGCGCAACCGCCGAAAGGTCAGGGAATGATCACCCAGGCGCCGGGCTGGCATTCTCCACCGAGGCGCGCTCCCAGGTCGGTCTTCTTCAATTGCGCGATGAGTTCGGATTCCCTGGGCAACTGGCATGTTTCGCCGGGCGCGGCACGCAAGAGCCGTTGCATGACATAGATTTGCTCGACGCGCGTCACGGACAGGCCGAAATCCCGGTGCATGTGCGCCACTTCCCGGTAAAGCGCCTTGCGGTCCTTGTTCTCTTCCGCCATAACACGTTGCGCCGTGTTGCGGTCCTCCGCGTCTCCGAAATCGTCGCACTTGCGCAATTCCAGCCGCCCCCGGTTGTTCTCCACCAGACAACCCTTGCTTTTCAGGTCTGCGATAAAGACGCGTCGCTCCCGGAATCCATCCCAGAATGCGCTCTTGTCGTTATCAGGATCGGCACACGTGGGCGGCGCATCAGAACGGCCGTCAATAAAATCCAGGATTTGGGTCGCCTGCGCTTCTATCGCGCCCACATCCAGCGCCGCACGCGTTGTCGGTTGTGACATCATTGCGCCGCCGCGACAGCCCAAGATTCCCAAGAGTGCGGCTAATGACATGATCTTAAGCGGCAATCGCATTTATCCCGCCTCCTATGCAAGCGACTACGTTGTTTCTCCCTGCTTGATATTTCTCGACGAACGCCCCGGGGTGAGGCGACGCAGCAGGCCAAGGACAGACAGAGCGCATATGAGGACGAACGAGACAAACAGCAGGAATATCGGCACGAGGACCAGGTGCATGTGCTGCGCGCCTTCGCCCCGGTCCGCTGTTGAGCCGTTCATGGCGTACATGGCAAACAACGCCATGAGCAGCAGGGCATAGACCATGCTGCCCCAGAACCGCCTGCCGCTTTTCGCCAACAAGCCGATAAGCAAGGTAAGATAAGGCACAACGAGCCAAAACGCGCTGATCATGAGCACGGCCGACCAGGTTCCAAGAAGATACCCCTCGTCAAGCGCGTTTTTCAGGACAAAGACCGTGGACATGGCCGTAATGATGATGAGCGCCGCTTTACTGCTTTTCAGCGGAATGTTCATTCGTTCCAGCATGGCGCCTGTCGCCGCCGTCTTCTCAGGTGGCATTTTCGGGAGACGGCGTCTCTTCCTCCATGATTTCTGTTTTGCTTTCCGGCGTGGCGGTGTCGTCCGCCGCCGTTGCTTCCTGCGTCGCCACTTCAATTTTCAGGTTGCCGATGACGGGGATCAGTTTGGCCTGTTTGATAAGGTCGCCCTCGGCCAGTTTGATATGCGTCACATCCACCAGCGGCTGGTTGAAGGTGGGGTCCATGTCAACCCACTGGCCCACCCAGACCTTGGCCCATTGGTGGAAATAGAAACCGGGCTTTTCCCCCTCGACATAGACCAGCCCCGCCACCTCGCGCGCGGGGATGCCAACGGCGCGCGCCAGCGCAATAAACAGGATGCTGTGCTCCGTGCAGTCGCCTTCGAGGCTGGAGAGCACCTCCAGGGCGTTCGTCAACCGCGCCGAAAAGGTGCTGCGCATGTTGGCGTTCACCCATGCGCAGATTTTCTTTGCGGCCTCAAAAGCGTCCTTCTCTTCGCCGATGATATCCTGCGCTTTTTCGACGATGCGCGGGTCCTCGCTCTGCACGAAGACCGTGGGACGGGTCCAGCGCAACAGTTCAGGGTCTTCAAACGGCAGCGTTTTGCGCGGAATGTCGTCTTGGGATGATCGGCGCGCGGCAAAAACAAAATAGTCCTCTTCTTCCGCAAGGGTCTGCCGATCATCATTGAAGAGATGTTCGCCGGTGAGCGGACCGCGAAGGATGAGCCTGAGGCTTTCCCTGGTCCGCGGCGCATCCAGAGGCTCCGGTAGCAGAGCCGCGTTGGACACGATGACGTCGCTGCTGTAATTGACATCCTTCGCGCTTTCCTCCGACTCGATCCGCTTCACGATGATGCCGGAGATGACATCTTCCAGCGTCGTGCCGTTTTCCGCCACCAACGCCATGGATTCCACGCCCATCAGGTCCAACGTGGTCTTGATTTGATACACCGTCGTGGGCACACCGTCGAGCACGCGCGCCTCGATCCCAACGATATGGCTGATGCCCGCCACTTCCTGCTGGTACATCGGCTCAAAAGTGCTGAAATTGACCACATCGCCCAGTTGCGGCTTCTGGCGCACCCACAGGGCGTGTTTGACGGTGTCTTGCAGGCTTTCGGCGGGCGCGGGAAATCGCCGCTCTTCCGTGCTGCCGCCCGCCACGCTGACCAGTACCAGTTCATCACCTTCAATGCGCGCGTTGAAGTCAGACACGCCGGCGGGGTCAGTTACCTGCGCGATGATGGCCTCCAGGCGGCCGTCGGCGGCATAGACGCGCTTGGTGAATATCCGCAGGTCCTGTTTGGCCCCCACCATGTTCACCATGAACCGCGCGTCTTCCACGCCGATCACGCGCCCGTCATCGTCCCGCTGCAAGGAATTCAAGGCATACCCGGCCTTCTCCCCGTTCAGGTACAGGCCGTACCATGTGTCGCCCAGCAGGGCGTCTATCTCAGCCATGTCCTGCGCCATGACCGCCGCCGCCGCCAGAGCGGCCACCCAAACCGTGCGTTGCATTAAATAATTCTCCACGTCGCATTTTGTCTGCAGAATCAATACAAAAAAAACGCCGGCCACGAGACGAATTTTCAAAACCATTATTCATCCGGCGCTATCCCTAAAACCGTTTCCTGCGCTGTTTTCCGCCTTTATACGCGATACGGCATGCCCGTTTCCACTGATACGTCCTGGAATCGTAGGGGCTTGCAAAACTGCAGGATATGAATTATGCTATTGCCAAGGGTGGATGGAGGAAATGTGTCCATCGCGGGGCGCATGGGCGGCGCGTACGGCGATATAAGGAAAGTCAGGACTCTTCGATAAACAGGATAAGGGTGTAGTGTGTCCACGCGGGGATCATGTGCGCGATGTGTGTGGCATCGCGTGCACTGAGACGCTAACAAAGCGCGGACAAGGCCATAAAACATCAACGGTAAGGAGTCAAGTCGTGAAAAAGGGAACAAAAGGGTTTACGCTCATCGAATTGCTGGTGGTGATTGCCATCATCGGCATCCTGGCGGCCATCCTGCTGCCGGCGTTGGCGCGGGCGCGAGAAGCGGCGCGGCGCTCCAGTTGCCAGAACAACCTCAAACAATGGGGTCTGGTGTACAAGATGTACGCCAATGAGTCCGGCGGCGGCAAGTATCCGGCAATGCAGTTGGAGGTTGCGCAGCGTCAGAACAGGCCGCCAGGCACGTGGGACTTGTACATTGCGGCCGGTCCCCGGGTGCAATCCATTTACCCGGAATACCTCACTGATCCTTCGATTATTGTGTGCCCGTCAGATGCCACAGAAACCATTGAGAATTTGCGCGATTATGAATATTCGGGCTATGGCATCACAATCAATAGAGGCGATTGGCATATCGGCTATTACCTGGGCGGCGGTCAGGGTGTCAATGACATTGACATGAGTTACGCCTATTTCGGTTGGGTCTTTGACAAGATGGGTGACAGACCGGCGGATTTGGTGCCCGCCAATGTGCTTGCCTTGGATATTATCGCATCGCTGCTCGACGTGGAACTCCCCGCCATTGACGCTCCCGTGCCGGCGCAGTTGGCGCTGGGCATTATCAAGATGGCAACCTCGCATACATCCATCCTGGGCTGTATTGCAAATCCCGGACCTGGCTGCGACGCTGTACTCAGGGCTGTGGATAATGATGTCAGCAATGTTGTTCTGCCGCCGAGTTTCGGCAATGGCGGAGGCGATACTATTTATCGTTTGCGTGAAGGCATCGAGCGCTTCATGATCACGGACATCAACAACCCCGCGGCGTCGGCCAAGGCCCAAAGCGAAATCTTTATCATGATAGACCAGTG
>CAZLII010000272.1:0-6451 GCA_964559065.1 uncultured Nitrospirales bacterium
CGTCATCATGGACATCATGGTCCATCATACCCTCATGGTCTCGCGGGCTGTGCAGCGGTCCATGGTCATTGGCGACATGCCGTTTCTCTCCTATCAAATAAGCCCCGAGGAAGCGCTGCGCAATGCCGGCCGTTTCATCGCCGAAGCCGGCGCGCAGGCCGTGAAACTCGAAGGCCCCGCCGGGCGCTTCGGCGGCGCCATCGAACTGATCCTTCGCGCGGGCATCCCCGTTATGGGGCATATCGGCCTGACCCCGCAGTCCGTGCACCAGATCGGCGGCTACAAGGTACAGGGCCGCGATGCCGCAAGCCGTGAACGCCTGAAGCAAGAGGCCCTGGGCTTGCAGGAGTTGGGCTGCTTTTCCATCGTGCTGGAATGCATCCCCGCCGATCTCGCATCGGAAATCACCGCCTCGCTGCAAATCCCCACCATCGGCATCGGTGCAGGCGCGGGATGCGACGGCCAGGTGCTTGTCATGCACGACATGCTGGGCTGGGGCAGGGCGCGCTTCACCAAGACCTACGCGGATGTCCGCCAAGCCATGCTTCAAGCGTTCAAGGATTACACCGAAGAAGTGAAAAGCGGCGCATTCCCCACGGAAGCGCATGCCTATAAGTTGCGACAGGACCGCGAAGGCGCGTCCGCCGCCAGGAGTGAACCCCCTTATGCAAGTGTTCCGCCGCGCGGATGAAATGCGCGCATGGTCGCTCTCCCGGAAATGCGCGGGAAAGCGCGTGGGCTTCGTCCCTACCATGGGCGCGCTGCATGAAGGCCACCTCAGCCTCATGCGCGCCGCCGTGCGCGAGAATGATGTCGCGGTGGCCAGTATTTTTGTGAATCCCGCGCAGTTCGCGCCGAACGAGGACCTGGACGCCTATCCCCGCACCTTCGAAAGCGACCTCGAATTGTCGCAGGAGACAGGCATCCGCGCGATCTACGCGCCGACCGCGTCGGCCATGTATCCGGAAGGATACGCCACCTATGTGAACGTCGATCGGATATCAGAGGGCCTGTGCAGCAGGACCCGCCCGCATTTCTTCCGGGGCGTGGCCACAGTGGTCGTGAAATTGTTCAACGCCGTGCTGCCGGACCGCGCATACTTCGGCCAGAAGGACGCCCAGCAATACGCCGTCATCAAACGCATGGCGCAGGACCTCGATATGGGCATCGAGATCATCGAGATGCCGATCATCCGCGAACCGGACGGACTCGCCATGAGTTCCAGAAACCGATACCTCGGCCCGGAAGACCGGCAGAGGGCACTGTGCCTCTCGCAATCGCTCTTCCGCGCACTGGACGCCCTGGAAGCGGGCGAGCGCTCGGTGAAAAAAATCGTCCAGATGGTCCGCAACGGCATGAAGGACGTGGACATTGACTACGTCGAACTCGTGGACGCCGAAACCATGCAGCCCGTCAACGAAGTCCATCGCACCATATTGCTGGCGGCCGCCGCGCAAGTCGGCCCCGCCCGCCTGATTGACAACATAAAATTCGCGCCGCCGGAAACCACCCCTGCGCACTAAAAGTTCTGGAGTACAGTTCTGGAGTACAGGCTTCAGCCTGTAAAAAGTTTTGGAAAAGTTCTGGAGTACAGGCTTTAGCCTGTAAAAGTTTGGAAAGTTCTGGAGTACAGGCTTCAGCCTGTAAAAAGTTTTGGAAAGTTCTGGAGTACAGGCTTTAGCCTGTAAAAAGTTTTGGAAAAGTTCTGGAGTACAGGCTTTCGCCTGCAAAAGTTTGGAAAAGTTCTGGAGTACAGGCTTCAGCCTGTGTAGTCCACAGCCCCTCCGGGCCTGCCGCAGGAGACGAGACCCATGATGTTGACCATGTTCAGAAGCAAAATCCACCGCGCAACGGTGACCGAGGCCAACCTCAACTATACCGGGAGCCTCACCCTCGACCGCGACCTCATGGACGCCGCCGGCATGCTGGCCTATGAACAGGTGCACGTCCTCAACATCAACACCGGCGACCGCTTCGTCACCTACATCATCGAAGGAAAACGCGGCAGCGGCGTCGTCTGCCTCAACGGGGCCGCCGCCCGCCTCGGCCAGCCCGGCGACCTCGTCATCGTCCTCACCTACGCCCAGATGACCCCCGAAGAAGCCCAGAACTTCAAACCTACCCGCGTTCTCGTGGACGGAAAAAACCGCGTCGTCAAAGTCGAGAAATGAGCACCGTCTCCTCGTGACGTGTTGTGACCGATCTCCAGACCGCGCCACATCTCACGACCGAAGGTCTCCAATGCCATGTTGTGGCCGGTCTCCCGACCGTGCCACGCCACATCTCCCGACCGAAGGTCTCCAATGCCGCGTGTTTGCTGCATTCCGTGGTTGCAGAAGCCGACAGATTCCTATGCGCTACTCCGCCTCCTCTGCGCCTCTGCGTTGAATGCTATCTTATGGGCCATACCAAATCATGGCGGTGGCAGGACGGGGCCGGCGGGCTGCTGTGGGGCGGACGGGGTTTCCAGGGCGCGCCGCCATTCTCCGGGCATGTCGCCGAGGTTCATGCCGGTCTTCTGACGCAGCATCTGCGCCGCCCGCGCGCGTAGCGCGGGGTTGCGCTCCATGACGTCCACCAGCAGGGGCACGCTCACGGGCGCGGGCCATTGTGCGAGGGCCGCCACGGCGCGCTCCTGCAGATCGCGGTCAATGGCCACTTCCCGCAGGGCGACGGCGCACAGCGCATCGAAGGCTTGAGGGCCGCCCAAGCCCGCAAGCGCCTCGACGGCGATGACCCGCACCGCCCGGTCGGAATGTTGCAAGAGGTTGCGCCACACCGGGACAAACCCCAGGTCGCCCAAGCGATACAGGGCGTCCGCGCTGGCTGCGGCCAGTGCGGTATCATCCGCCCAAACCGCCTCCGCGAGAACGTCTACCGCTTCTTCATATCGCATCCAACCCAGACAAAGGGCCGTGGCGCGCCGCCGCGCCATGCCCTGTGTCGCGTCCTGAAGCAGTGACATCATGTCGGGGCCTAGAATCTCCCGTAATTCCGGAATACTTTGCGCAAACGGGGTTCCGGGCGCGCCATCCGAGGCAATCACGCGGTCCAGAATCCGGTCTCGCAGCCAGGGACGCTGATCGGCGGCATCGGGGCTTGTGAGTTGGAGTCGTAGTCCCTGCGCCGCCGCGCTGCCAACCTGCGGATCGGGGTCAAAGAGGGCATCCGCCAGGCGGCTGAGCGCCTCGCGGGAGGCGAATCGCGCATACCCTTCAACCGCGCGCATCCGCGCTGCCGGGTCCGCCGAGCGCATCATGGCGTCCAGCACCGCGAAGCCGTCCCCCAGGGACGTATCCTCGCCGGGATATCGAAAAACAGGGGACGCGTGCCCCCGCCACAGGGACGATTCCGCTTGTTGGCTCAGGGTTTCAGCGCGTTTCAGTGAGGAAAAAAGTGCCGGGTTGGAAGCAGTCGCAGCCGGGAGTGGGGGGGATTCGGCCAGAATCATAGAAGGCATGAACACCAGGAATGCGGTCAAGGCCCGTCTTTTTCGGCATTTCAAAGTCATTTTCTTGTCAGAACCGTTCTATTCCAGAGAAAGCCAACGCTTTGCGTCGGTTCCTCTGCATGATGCTGCATTGTGCCCCAACACGATGCAGCAATTCAAAATGCGGTAACACTTCAGGGGAATGATTTGTCTTTTCATGATCAACCTATCGGCCCTCTCTTTCTATCATCTTATCATCACGAGCGGTGTAGCGCATTGTTGCGTGGGGTGAAGCGATCTGGGGCGAATTGAATACCCGGATTGCCGCGCTATGCTACCCTACGCTTTTACTTTCAATGATGCCTTTCAATCAGCCTATGACACTGAAAACAAAGAGCTTACGAATAATCGCCGTCGTGAAGATCAACAAGGATCTTTCTCGTTGGGGCGGGGAATAGAACAGAAAATACGTATGTTTACGTAAACAGCCGTCGGTATAGGTCGTTCCCCCTGGCCACACCGAGGGCCACAGTCAGCAATGACTGATTCCCACCACTGGCGAGTGCATTTTCTGCAGTCCCCCCGCTGCATTGCACTCGCCTTCTTCTTTACTTTTCGCCTCAAATGAACCCTGGACTGCCTTTATTGGTTTCCCGGCGAACCCGCCGACAAACAAAAAAGACCGTATTCCTTGGAACCCATTGACATTCTGGAGATTATCAATTACAATACGCCCACGTGAGAATCACGCTACGTCCTTTATATGCGCATTACCCTGAGGTTGCACATGACGTGTGAACTTGGGTGACAGTGGGGCGAGAGACTTCGAATACCTCGAAAACGCGCAAAGATGATTAGATAGTTCTGAATTGGTGTCAGGATTCTGTAAAAAGGAGACCATACATGACCATACGCTTCGCCACCGGTGTGTGGATTTATTCCAGCGCTGCGGACCGTTTCTGCGTGGATGGCTACCGCGATACGCTGAAATTGCAGGAAATATTGTCCAACATCAGCAAGATCAAGGGCGTAAAAGCGGTAGAGATTCGCCAGACCGATGTCAGCCCGGAAATGCCGGTGAAGGAAATCAAGCGGCTGCTGAAGGAATACGGGCTGCTCTGTTCGGGCGTGACCACAAGCCTGGCGCATTCACGGCGTTTTGCATTGGGCGGCTTTGGGCATCAGCATCAGAAGACGAGGAATGCTGCCATTGACGAGGGCCGCAAGGCGGTGGACATGGCGCGACAACTCGGCGCGTTGGATGTTACGCTACGTTTGTACAGTGACGGTTTTGATTATCCCTTTCACGTGGACTACACCACCCATTGGAATACGGTGATTTCTTCGATTAAAACCATTGCGAAGTATGCCTCGCCGGACATCAATGTGGCCATCGCCTACAAGCCCCGTGATCCGCGCAAGTATCTGACGGTGTCCAGCGTGGGGAAGGCGCTGTCCATGTGCCAGGAAATCGCCATGAAGAATGTCGGCGTGGCCATGAATTTCTCGCACGCGCTGATGGCGGGGGAGAACCCGGCGGAGTCCATTGCGTTCTTGACCCGGGCGAACAAACTTTTCCAGATTTACTTCAGCGATGCGTATCAATTGTGGGACGACATGATGATCCCCGGCAGCCTGCATCTATGGGAATCCCTGGAAGCGTTGTTCTATTTGAAAGCCAGCAAGTACAAAAAGTTCATCACGATAGATGTGCTTCCCCAGCGGATTGAGCCGTCGCATGCGCTGCAAATTGCGATGGGCAATCTCTCCATCCTTTACAAAAAACTGGAGAAAATGGACCCCATTGAAATCCGGAAGGCGCAACGCACGCTGGATGCCGTGGAAAGTCAGCGGATTGTCCGGCGGGTCATGTTGCAGAGTTAAGGGTGAGGCGAAAAACCGACTGAGTTGACATTTTGATCGTTCTGTGCATCAATAATAACGCCGGGCGGACAGGAGTATGGGGCTGCCCGGCGTGGTTGTTTTCGGAGGATACGGAACGTTGCTGATAGGAAATACCGGCGGTCTCAAGGCGTCACAGGTCAAACGTCTGGAAGGCTTGACCAGGCGCCGCGCGGGCGCTGAACGGGTGATTGCGCCGGAACTGGCGCGCGCGTTGACGGAACTCTCCCACGAGATTCAGCGGCAGGTGGGCGTTGTCATTGATCGGCGCGGCCACGTGTATGCGGCGGCGGTGGGGGACGCGCATTCGATCGTGTTGCCGGATATTCCCCGGCGCGGGCCGGACCGATTCTGCGGACTGCGCTTTGTTCACACGCATCTTCACCGCGAAGGCATCAACGACGAAGACCTGACCGACTTGGCGCTGTTGCGCTTGGACTGGATTGCCGCGATTGAGGTGCTGGAGAGCGGTTTGCCGGGCCGTGTGCATCAGGCGCATCTGCTGCCGGACAACGAAACGGACGCGGCCTGGGCCATCCTGCCGCCGATCAGCGTCCACCAACTTCCGGACGACTTGGCTGAGGCCATTGACGCGCTGGAGGACGAGTTTGCGCGCAACCGCATGCCGCGTCGTGCGGGGGATGAACGGGAGCGTGCGGTGCTTGTGCATGTATCCACCCTGCCGCCAACCCAAGCCCACGATTCCGTCCAGGAACTCCGGGAATTGTCGCGCAGCGCCGGCATCGCAGTCGTTACAGAGATCATTCAGCGCCGGCCTATTGATCCCCGCTATGTGATGGGGAAGGGCAAATTCCGCCACACGCTAATCAAAGCGATGCAACTGGGCGCGGACACCGTGGTCTTTGATTTGAATCTTTCCCCGTCGCAAGTGAAAACCCTCTCGGACATGACGGACCTGAAGATTCTGGACCGCACTCAGGTAATTCTGGATATTTTCGCGCAGCATGCCGTAACGAGGGAAGGCATGATCCAGGTGGAACTGGCGCAGTTGCGCTATCGCCTGCCGTTTCTCGGACTGCGTCAAACCGCGCTCTCGCGGTTGACGGGCGGCATCGGCGGGCGCGGCCCCGGCGAAACCAAGCTGGAGATCGACCGCCG
>CAZLII010000273.1:0-6428 GCA_964559065.1 uncultured Nitrospirales bacterium
AGCAATCCGCAGATACGCATAAGG
Organism: uncultured Nitrospirales bacterium; assembly: GCA_964559065.1. Taxonomy (GTDB): domain Bacteria; phylum Hydrogenedentota; class Hydrogenedentia; order Hydrogenedentales; family CAILVY01; genus CALEDJ01. The sequence continues at coordinate 25 of CAZLII010000273.1, forward strand.
CGCGGATTCCAGCGGCATGCGCGGGAGGGACCGACGCATAACGACCGACGGCTGCGGGGCCGTGCGGTTGCGTTGTTCATCATAATTTTCGCCCAGAATCCATGCGGCCAGCGCCTCGATTTGGCCAACCCCCGCCGCAATGTCTATTTCCGGAATTTCCCGTAGTAAATCCCGGGCATATCGCTGGGCCAGACAGCCCGCCGCGATGATCCGTCGCGGAAAGCCTGTTGCGCGCTTCTGTTCAGCCAAAGCCACCAAATGTTCCACGGATTGGCGCTTGGCATCGCCGATGAATCCACAGGTCGTTGCCACCACGACATCCAGTTCCGGGGCCGTCGCATCGAGGAGCAATGAATGCACGGTACAGCCCGCCGCCGACAATAGGCCGGCCAGATATTCATTGTCCACGGTATTCTTGTCGCAACCAAGGGTAAGAATGCCGACGCGCATGGGCAATACCTCACTTGTTTTCATTACAGTTTAGCGGAATGACGTGACGGTTGGAACTCAGATTTTTGTAACATTTTGGGCGACTGAAATAATCATTATGCATAAGCCTGTCATTGCGAGCGAAGCGAAGCGTAGCGCGGTGGTCTGGACACCAAGTGCGCCTCATATTGGTTCGCTCATCAGCGCTATGCGCCATTTCGCCCGCAATGACAAAAAAAGCGTTATGTATGTTGAATCCAAAGGTTACGGCAATCGGCTAAAATGTTACAGATTTTCGCAAATGCCTCACTTGGAAACGGACGGGGTTTCCCGCTAGTCTAATGGATGGAGGTAATTATTCCCATATGCATTCTCTGATGATTACCGTGCCGTTGTTGGCGGCGCTCATTCTGCTGGTCTATTGGGCTATACGCAGCGTGTTCCGGCTTTGGATCAAGCACCGGGTGAAGATGGCCATTCTCGATCGCATCGAGCGCAAACCTGATTTGCTACGTTCGGTGGACGTCATCCCGGAATTTCTGGATGGTAATTCCTCGGACCCGGATGAGACTTCGCCCATGAATGTCACCTTAACGGGGGTGATCCTGGCGGTGATCGGCATCACTTGTTCCACCATTTACGCCGCCATCGGCGGCGGCCGCTGGGCGGTGGGCGCCTACTGGGGCGGTGTGGCATGCGTCGTCCTGGGCTTCATTATCGCGCTTTTCGGACTCGTCGCGCGGTATCTCTCCAAAACCCGGCTCGACAAACCCGGCGATTCGTGATTCTGACTGTGCGCCGCAGCGCCTATTCCGGAGAATCCAAGGCTGGCCGCACTTCCAAGATTGGAGGATGACGGCATCCGTTTGGACAAAGTAAACGCGGCATCCTGCCGCGTTGCTTCGGGATAACACAGATTCGGCAGGGCGGCGTGTCTACTTCATGGGCTTTTCCTCGCAACTCCGCGAAAAGGGCCTATTGTGCAGCATAATCACGCTGCGGACTCTGCGCTTTCCTCGGTTGCAGACGATTGTTCTTCCGGCGCATCAGCGTCGGTTGCTTCATCCTCCGAATCATTGTCCTCCGCTGGGGAATCGGGCAGAATTACTGGCTCGAACTCCACAGAGGCTTCGGCGGCCTCGTCGGATGGTGTCTCGGCGTCTTGGATTGCCTCGTCTATCAGGGGTTCTATGGTGACGGGCGCTTCCTCGATAGCCGGGATTTCCGGCGGGAGTTTTGGCGTGCGGAGCGCGGCGAAATCGTCGCGCAATTCGATCATGGCGGTTTCCGTGAGCGTGAAGGTGTAGGGCTTGCCGGGCGCGCTCATGTAATACACGCCGTCCTGCTCTTCGCTAAAGGTGCAGCGCAGCGGTTCTCCCTCTTTCAGCGCAAGTGTGATAGAGGAATACGCCTGCCAGGAGGCGGGATCCACATCGGCCAGGATGTCATCCACCTGGAATTCGGAAACTTTGAAAAGAAATTCTTCGCACTTGTCGTCTTCAGCGTCAAAGACGCCCCCTTCCGCCGTAAGCGTCCATTTCTCACCGTCGCGCGCGAGCGAGAACGCGGCATCGCCGTCGCGGATATCAATGGCGGTTACATCGTCCTCATTGAAATCGAGCAATTTCAGTTCAAAGAGGTCGCGGGGTCGCAACAGAATCCTGTTGGCGTCGGTACGGTTCATGACCAATGTCATCTCGGCGTCATCCAGCCGCGCGTAGACGCCGTCTATGCTTTTGGCGTCGCCGGACAGCGCAATGGTGTGTGATATATCCTCGCCGCTGATGATTACCGTGGTATTGAAATCGCCCATTGTCGCGCCGGAATCGGCGTAGTCGCCCGGACGCCACGCCGCCACGCCGGAGGCCAGGGATGAGAGGGTAGTCCGCTGGGGATTGAGATCAAGTCCCGGTTCCGTCACCGTCCAGTCATGACCGTCCTTGCCGACCACAATGCGTCCTTCCGGACGGCTGATCTCGATGCGTTCAATTTTCTCCCTATCCAGGCTCAGGGCGGGCAGATCAAAGAGGTCGGCGCCTTTTGGGAAGACCTGTTCGAAGGTGAATTTGCTCAGTTCATACACGATATCCTGGTCGGCGCTGGCGACCCGGACATAGCCGCTGCCTGCCGGGTCCGGGCGACCGCCCTCCAACACCACTTCTTCCCCGTCATCCAGTGTGACCGCTGCCTTGAACGCGGCGGGGTCCAAGCCCCATTCTGCTTTCTTTTCCGGGTCCACGACGGTATTGGCCATGAGCGCGGAGAAGCGCTGCAGGAGGCTGTTCAGTCCGGATTCCTTGTGCGCGCTGCCCGGCCCGCCGGATGCGAGCGCCCATTCATATTCGACTGGCGGTTCCGGCTGCTGGGCGTCATCTTCATCTCCGGTCTCATCCGTTTCTTGCTCCGGTCTGGGTTTCTCGCGCTTTTCAAACAGGAGTTTCTTGTCTGGCATGGTCAAGGCGATCTTGTTGATCTTTTCCTTGTCCAGTTTCAGCACATCCTTGTTCAACCATTTGTCCGGCGTGGGCGCGCGGTCGAAATCATCCCCGTAGAGTCCGGCATCCTGGCGCAGGTTGACCGCCTCTACAAAGACGCGGTTGTCACCCGCTTGCCGCATGAAAACGGTGCGGAAGTTGGGCGCTTTGCCGACCAATACGTGAATGGCGGGATCGCTCGCGCCGGATTTGTAGGCGAGCACGTGGAACGCCTGATCATCGCCGAGGCTGTAGGGGTCCAGGCGCTCGCCCTCGGCGGTGGTGCGGAATTCGCCCTTGACCTTCACCACTTTTTCAAGGAACTCGTTGACGGTATCGGTGTTGACCGGCGCGTTGTAATGGCTCGCCGCGCGCCAGGCATCGCCGTCGCGTTCCAGAATGACTTTTTCATCCGGTATCGGCCCGGCGTAGAGTTCCAAGCGCGCCACTTGCTTCGCGTTGATTTCTTCAGGGGCCAGCGCCTCCAACCGGGTTTGCTCGATAATGGATGGCGTCGTTTGGCCGCCTTTGAGCCAATAGGCGGCCACAGCCAACACGACGAGTATGACAATGAAAGGAATCAGATTTTTCGCTTTCATGGTTGCGCTCCGGGACATGGGCCGATGCCCGTCCTTGGTTGTGCCTACTGGTTGTCGTTGCGAACATAGGCCATGGTGTATGCATGCCGCGCGCGGCGGCGCATCACCAGGAGGCCGATGCCGATGGAAGCGATAATGGCGTTGGCCAGACTGTAATTGGCCAGACGCCAGACGGTCTTTTGTCGCTCGGTCGGCTTGGCAATGGTGCGATCAATCGGCTTGCGACCGCGCACATGAACGATGTTTTCGTTCAGCGTAACGGCGTCCACGCTGTTCAGGAACAGATCCAGGTTGCCCGCCTGCAGAAAGTTTTTGCGGAACATTTCCGAGCAGCCGATCAGCACGAGTTTCGCCGGTCTGGGCGCAATGGGTGGAGCGGGCGGCTCATTGTCATCCAGATCGGGCATGGGGGGCTGACCGGGCTGCTGTTCCGGCTTCGGCCAGGCAGGACGTTCTTTCCCTGCAAAGGCGTCGGGGAATTGACCTTCCACGATCGCCATCAGGGGGTATTGCCTCACGCCGTCAGTGGGCGGCAGAAAGGAAGCGCGTGACAATTGGGCCGTTGCGGGAACGGACCAAGCGCGATCGCTGGTGGACATGATGACCCGCGCCTGCAGTCCGAGTTCGTCAAGTTTGTCCTGGTCCAGTTCCAATGCCGTGCCCCACAGGTAGAAGATGGCGGAGAGGCGATTGGTGATGGAGACATCCTGATCCATCGCCTCGTTGTGCACCAGGATGTGCATGGGGAGATCAAAAGGCTGGCCGCCGCGCAGCAGGTCCTGCAGGGTGTTGCCGGACTGCACCCGCAGGGGCACCGCATTCACATCCATGAGGATTTCGTCGCTTACCTTCAGTCCATAATGCTCCAGCAGCGGGTTTACTTCGGGCTTCTCTTCTCGCCGGGAGACCGTGTTGCCTTGGGGCGTGGCGCGATAGTCCCACTGGTATTGCTGCACAGCCAAGACCACGGATTTCCCGCTATGCAGGGCGCGGTTGATTTCCCAGTGCTGGCGCTCGTTCAAGTTGCGCGGGTTCACCACCACGAGCGTGTCATATTCCTCCGGCAACGGGCTTTCCTTGGTCAGTTCCACCCTGCACACATCGTATTTTTCGCCTTCGAGGATGCGCTGCAGGTAGATATAGGGGTCTTCGGATTGCGGGATGGGCTGGCCCATCTGCATGAGCATCTGCCGCATCTGCGGATCAATGTTGATCGCCTCTTCCGGGGCGAGGAGCGCAACGACGGGCGCCTTCTCACGGGTGAGTTTGTAGATCGTGCTGACAAGCAGGTATTCGAGTTGATCCACCATCTGGGGCATCACTTGGGAAATGAATTCTTCGGGCTTGTCGCGGTAGGCGATGCCGATGCTGGAATAGACCAGTCTGCTGGTGACTTCATCCTGGCTCATGGCCTGCACGTTAAATGGCTCCACGCCCTTGTCGAGCATGCGTCGTTCAATGGCCTTTTCCTCGCTGTCGCCTTTTTCGGGGTCCTCGTCGGGGTCGGCGAAGACATTGGCCACCTCCAGATAAACGGTGCCGTAGTTGACCCTGCCGTCGGTGGCCACCCGGAGTTCTTCCAGTTTATCCACGATGTCCTGCTCCAGGGTCTTCATGCCGGTCGGCATCTTATCACGGGGAGTGATGTACACCTTGATCTGCACCGGGTCGGTCAGGTCGGAAAGGATTGCCTTGGAGGCGGTGGAGATGGTGTAAATTTTGTCCTGGGTCAGGTCGAATCGGGCGAAACTCTGGCCGACCATGATGTAGTTGAAAAGCAGGCCGATGGCGAGGCAGATGGCCAACGCGCCGCTGAAGACCATACGCGCGCCGGGACGGCTGCGCCCGTCAATGTACATGACATTCAACACGAGAAACAGAACGATCCAAGCCAGGAAGAATAGGACGTCGGCGAAATCGAGTACACCCCGCGTGAATGCGCCGTAATGTCTGAAAATACCCAGCACATCGGAGAGGAAAGTGCCGAGTCCCGCAAATTTGTCGTCTATGTACGACGCGATGAAGTCGGTCCCTATCAGAAAGAACATGAAGCAGGTGAGCAGCGTGACCACGAAGGCCACGATCTGGTCCTTGCAGAAGCCGGAGAAAAAGATGCCGAGCGCGAGAAAAAACGCGCCCAGCAGAAGCGTGCCGAAATATCCGCCCAGGATGGCTCCCGTGTCCGGGTTGCCCAGCGAGTACAGCATCACTGGAACGGTAATTGTGGCCAGCAGCGTCAGCGCGAAAAAGATGAAGGCGGCCAGAAACTTGCCGATCACCAGTTCCGCCGCGCGCATGGGAAAGGTCAACAGCATTTCCCACGTGTTTTCCTTGCGTTCCTCCGCCCATATCCGCATGGTCACCGCCGGGATGAACACACAAAGCAGCAGCGGCAGGTTGTCGAAATAGGGCCGCATGTCCGCCCGCGGAAAACTGAAGAACATGGTGATGTACAGGCCCACGCTGATGGTGATAAATACCATCATGAAGATGTAGCCGATGGGCGAGGTGAAATAGGCGCCCAAATCGCGCCGGAGAATCGAAACGACGTTTCTCATGACGCCAACTCCTTCACTGATGTCGCATTTCGTTGCGCTTCTTTTTCCGTCAATACCAGGAAGGTCTCCTCCAGGGTGAGCGGTTTCTCGGCGAGTTCGCGCACCGGCCAGCGTTGCGCGTGCGCCAGTTGGCTGACCTCCCGCCAGCAGTTCACGCCGGGCCTGCTGAACAGCAGAAAGGCGATACAGCCGTCCACTTCGCCCTGAAACTGCACCTTGCTCACGCCTTGCACCCCGGAAAGCAGGCGCTCCACTTCTTTCCTGTCACCCTCCAGAACCAGGGAAATGCGCTCGGAGGTCTTCGCGCGCGCCCGCAGTTCCTCCAGGGTGCCGTCGCCCACGAT
>CAZLII010000274.1:0-6418 GCA_964559065.1 uncultured Nitrospirales bacterium
ATAGACGCGCCCGAAGGGCGTCATCAGCGGCATCGCCCAGGACGCCTCCGGGCCGTCCGGTGATTCCATCGGGACCGGCTCCGACCATGTGCGGCCCCGGTCCTCGCTGCGCGTGGCAACAATGTATTGCGACCGCGCGCCTTCCCGTTCGCCGCTGGTCGTAAAGGCGCAAATCCATGCGCCGTCCGGCGCAATGACCACATAGGGCTGGTCGCAATAGCCGTGCTCGTAAATGGCGGTTCCATGCGCGATATTGCGCGGGTCCGCAATGGCCGCCGTACACATACAAACCAATAGCATTGCGGATATGCTGATCTTTATTGCCATTGCAGAAAAGAGTTGACCGCCCTGTGGGCAAAGTAGACGCGGCATCTTGCCGCGTTGATTCAAGAACAAATAAACGCGGCAAGATGCCGCGTCTACCTTGTGCAATCTCTTGCTCAGGAATGCTGTCCATAGATCACCATCGCCTATCGCATTTTGGGGAGTCGCCAGAGAAGGAATGTTTGCATTGCATCGCATCGCCGCTTCCTTTCCGCCACTGCGTAGCGCAGGCGTCCTGCCTGCATCGTGATTTTGCCATTCCATCTGCAAAAAAACCAACAGACGTATGAAACCCAAACCGCGTCTTTCGTTATGGCCGGTCTCCTTTCGTTGTGGCCAGTCTCCTTTCGTTGTGGCCGGTCTCCTGACCGCGCCACGGCAACGACCGAAGGTCTCCAGTGAGGCCGCATGCTATGGGATTTACGGCCAAAGATTCGCGTCCAAGCAAGCCTGGCCGCGGTAAAGCGGCGGCAAGCCGCCGCAGTCCCAAAAGTCACAATGCTGCGATTTGGCGTGTTGCAGGGATGGGGAGTGACAAGAAACGCAGGCGCATTGCTATACTTGCCGATGCAGAGTGCCTGCGCCACAACGGCGATAGAACAAGCACCATCTCAGGGTTCAGGAGTAAGAATATGTCGGACGACAGACAACAGGAGAGCGGCGGCGCGGGGCGAGCATTCATTCAGACAGTGCAGACGGCGGTGTCGGATTTGGACCGGTGGTCCCAGATGACGGAGGCGGAGGTGGCGATGGCGACAGAGATGACGCGGCGCAATGAACTGAGCGGCGGCACGCCGGTGGTGCGCGAATTCGAAGAGGAATGGCGACGGTGGATAGGGACGCAGTTCGCGGTGACCGTGATGAACGGCACGGCCTCGCTGTATTCGGCCTATTTCGGCTTGGGCGTGGGGCCGGGCGACGAGGTGATCTGCCCGGTGAACACGTGGATTTGCACCATTGCGCCGGCGCTGCTGCTCGGCGCGAAACCGGTATTCTGCGACATTGACCCGGACACACTCCTGATGGATCCCGAAGACATGCACAGGCGCATCACATCGAAGACGAGGTGCATCGTGCCGGTGCATCTGTGGGGGAACGTGTGCGACATGGACGCGATCATGGCGATTGCGGACGGGCATGGGATTCCGGTGGTGGAGGATTGCTCGCATGCGCACGGCGCGCGCTACAGGGGCCGGATGTGCGGGGCCATCGGCATCGCGGGCTGCTGGAGCCTGCAGGGGTCGAAACCAATGAGCGCCGGCGAGGGCGGCGTGCTGGCCACGGACGACCAGGAACTCTTTGAGCGCGCCTGCCTCGTGGGGCAGGTGAACCGGGTTGCGGGGATTGACCTGGTCGGCGCGAAATATGCCGAGTTGCAGCCGCTCGGCCTGGGCATGAAATTCCGTGCGCACCCCCTGGGCATCGGCATCGCCAAGGTGCAACTCGCGCGGCTCCCGGAATTGAACCGCCAACGCCGCGCATACGTCGAGGAGGTCGAGGCGGGGGTGGCCGAAATCCCCGGTCTGTGGCCGCTGCGGCGCTGTGAGGGCGCGGAACGCGCCGGTTTTTACGGGTTCCCCATCATATACGAAGGCGACAAACACGGCGGCCCCCCGGCGGAGAGTTTTATCATCGAGGTCGGCAAACGCATCGCGGGCGCGAGCGTGACGCCGTATCCGAATCTGCACGAACTGCCCCTTTTTGCCAAAGGCTTCGACCTCTTCACGCGCAATCGCGGCCCGCTGTGCGCCTCGGAAGGATACAAAGGATACAGGCGCGGTGATTTTCCCGGGGCGGAACTCGCCTATCGCCGCACCCTCATGCTGCCAATGCTCAGCGATCCGGTTCCCGGCGCCGTCCGCCAGATTCTCGATGCGGTCCGGGAGGCCGCGCAGCGTCAGGGGCGTTAATGTTCCCCGGCACTTTACTCCGTCCCGCCATGTCCGCAGGGTGCGGCCGGCGGCTGCGCGGTTCTTGGCGGGTCATTGCTGGGTTCGGTATTCTGCGAGACGTTCGTAGAGTTTTGTTTTGCTGATGCCGAGCAGGCGCGCGGCGTCAACCACCCTGCCATTGCAGTAATCCAACGCGCGCAGAATGTGCCGGCGTTCCACCTCGGCAAGTGTGAGTGGGCGGTGTTCCTGTTCATGAGCGCTCGCCACCGCTTTCAGGTCCTCAATGGTGATGTATTCACCCAAACCAAAGGTGATCGCGGCTTCGATGCAATATTTCAGTTCCCGGACATTTCCGGGCCAGGAGCGTTCGCGGAGGAATGCGATGGCGCCCTCGGCGAAACCGCGCAGCGGCCGCTTTGCCATGCCGCGCGCTTCATTGAGGAAATGCTTCGCCAATTCTTCCATATCCTCTTTACGGTCCCGAAGCGGGGGGATTTGGATTTCGACGCCGCGCAGCCGGTGATACAGGTCGCGCCGGAATTCCTGATGGCGCACCGGGTCGGAGATGTTTTTGTTGGTGGCGGCGACAATGCGGAAGTCGGCCTGAATTTCCTCCTTGCCTCCCACGCGACGAAAACGTTTCGTTTCAATGGCGCGCAGGATGCGCGCCTGGCTTTCGGGACTCAGGTCGCCCACTTCATCCAGGAAAAGCGTGCCGCCGTCGCTCAACTCAAAAAGGCCGACCTTTCGCGCCGTGGCCCCCGTGAAGGCGCCTTTTTCATAGCCGAAGAGTTCGCTTTCTATGAGATCGGTCGGAATGGCCGCGCAGTTGACCGTGATCAGCGGGCCTTCGGCGCGGTTGGACAAATCGTGGATGAGGCGGGCGACCAGTTCTTTCCCGGTGCCGGTTTCGCCGATGATCAGCACGGAATGGAGGGTCGGGGCCACCTTGGCGATGAGATCGCGCAGGCGCTGCATGGCGGGGCTGCCGCCGACCAGCACGGCGGCGCGGCTGCGCGCCACGCGCAGGCGCTCCACTTCCATTTCAAGGCCGCGACGATTCTCAATCGCGGCGTAGAACGGGGCGAAGGCGCTGGCGAGCGCCACCAGGAAATGCAGGTCGCCCTCGTCATAAGCGCCGTGTGGCGTCTCGGTCTGCGCCACAATAGCCCCAATCCGGCGCTCGCCCAGATAAATCGGCGCGGCCAGCGTCGTCATCAGTTGCTTGTATCCCGGTCCCGTGCGCTCCGGAATAAGAAAACCCCGCATTTCTTTGATGATTTGGCGCGCGGTCGTTTCCGGCGGCGGAGCCGCATCATCAGGCGCTTCCTTGTACGAGGCGGGATACTCAAGAGGCTCCTGGTCGCCGTGGCTCAGCGCAAGCCAATACCGCAGGGGATGCAAGCGGTCGCACACCGCCCGGGTCAATGCGCCGACCAATTCATCCATTGTTTTCATGCGGCTGAAGGTGCGGCTCAGACTGAAAAGTTTCAGCACATCGCCCACGGAGGTGAATTTGCTCTTGCCGAACTCGCGGAAACTGCTGTCGCTCAAATATACCGCCTCGCCTTCGCTGATGGAAAGCGTGGAATCCCCGCCCGCTTGGCGTGGCTGGGGCGTGGCGGTGTCAATGATTTCAAAAGTGACATGCCCCACACTGAACTCATCCCCGGGATTGAGAAGGCATTCCTCCACGGCTTCGCCGTTTACCATCGTGGCGTTGCGGCTCTTGAGATCACGCAGGCGCACACCGTCTTTCTCGGCCAGCAATTCGCAATGACGGCGTGAGGCGAGTAGATCAAGCACGCGGATGTCACATCCTTTTTCGCGTCCAATCACCAGTGGTTTCGCGCCAATCTTCCAGGTAAGGCCCGCGTCTGGTCCCGTTTTTGCGCGAATCCGAAGCATGACGTGTTTCGTTTCTCCCACTGCGGCTCCATCCGGATGCCTGCCGTTGATCCTGCACAATAGAGTACACCAGCGCCCTCGCCACGGCAAGCGGCGCCAGGACGCAGCGCGGGACGGGAACCGGTGCCTGTTTGCCCCGACTGCGGCGGGGGAGTATGCTGTGTGCCAATGGCATGGTATGGCCGACGTTTGGAGGATTAGAACCCTATGGCGATCAGCATGGAAGAATTGATGCAGGGCGCGCTGGACCAGCGCGGATCCGACATCCATCTGAAGACGGGCAACCCGCCCATTTTCCGCATTGACGGGGCGCTGAAACGACTGGATGCCGATATTATCCGGGAAGAAGACCTGCAGGAATACCTGCGCACCATTGCGGATGAGGTGGATGTCGCCAAGTTTCAGAAGGTGATGGAACTCGACATTTCCTACATGTTTGCGGGCGTCGCGCGGTTCCGGGTCAACATCTGCCGGGATGACGGCGACACGCGCATCGTGATGCGGCTGATTCCGCTGAAGATCAAGACCATCGAAGAACTCGGCCTGCCGCTCGTATTGAAGCGGCTCTGTCAAATAAAGAACGGCCTCGTGCTCTTCACCGGCCCGACGGGCAGCGGCAAGTCCACCTCGTTGGCGGCGATGATCAATGAGGTGAACGAAACACGCCCCGACCACATCGTCACCGTGGAAGACCCGCTGGAATTTGTGCATGAGGACAAGATGGGCATTGTGACCCAGCGGGAAGTGGGACACGACACGCTGTCTTTCGCCAACGCCCTGCGCGGCGCGCTGCGCCAGGACCCCGACGTCATCCTCATCGGCGAGATGCGCGACGCGGAAACCGTGCGCACGGCCCTCGCCTCCGCCGAGACGGGGCACCTGGTCTTTTCCACCCTGCACACCGTGGATGCGGTCGAAACGCTGAACCGCGTGCTGGAGTTCTTCGAGCCGCACCAGCAGATTCAAATCCGCAAGCAAATGGCCAGCGTGCTGCGCGGCATCGTCTCGCAGCGGATCGTGCCGCTCGCCGCCGGCGAAGGCCGCACGGTCGCCGCCGAAATCCTGATCGGCACGCGCACTGTGCGCGATTTCATAGACCAGGGCAAGGCGTTCAAGGACATCGTTTCCCTGATGGAGGAAGGCAAGGACCAGTGGGGCATGCAGACCTTCGATCAGGCGCTGTTCGATCTGTGGAAGGAAAAGCGCATCACCGCCGAGACGGCGCTCCAGAACGCGACCAGCGCCAAGGACCTCAAACTGCGCATGCAGGGGTTGAGCGGCCGGTGATTCGTTCGCGCGGCGCGGGTGTTTTTTGGGCGGCCGTGTGCGCGGCGTGTGGCGCAATGGCCCCGGCCGCCCCGCAGAACCTGCTGGCCAATCCCGGCTTCGAGGAACTCGTCGCGGACCGCCCCACAGGATGGGACCTCTATGTCGAACCGATGGCTGGCGCCTTCGGCAGGCTTGACGCGGATGCCCGTTCCGGCCAATACGCGGTCATGCTCCACACGCCCCTCCCCTACGCGCGCGATCCCGCGAACAACTGGAGCCAGAACGTCATCGGCGCATACGGAGGCAAGCAGATGCGCGCCTCGGCATACATCAAAGTGCGTGACGCCCAGGAGGCCGCACTCTGGGTGCAATGCTGGCGCAAACGCCCGGTCAGTGTCATCGCCTCGGCCAGCAGCAGCACCAGCCAGCCCCTTTACGGCGCCCGCGACTGGGAACAGGTCTCCTTCACGCTCGACGTGCCGCGCAATACGGACTTTATCACGGTCCGTTGCGTCCTGCGCGGAACCGGCACCGCATGGTTCGACGATATCGCGTTGGAAATTGATCAAGATGCGGCGCAACCGCAGAAGAAAAGCGATGTAGCGCAGCGGTCAACGCGTTCAGAAGAACATTCCCGGTCGGACAAAACCGCAGTGTCTGACACCGATGCTGCTCCCTCTGCCCTGAAGGAGGCCGACCGCGCCGCAAGATATGCCACCACCCAGAGCGACGCCGACCTCGCATCGGTCGCGCGCATGGATGATGAACTGACCCGGCTGCGCGAGGCGAATATCGCCCTGGCGGAGGCGCTGGACCAGATGCGCGCCGCCCATGACGCGATGCTGCAACAACTGAGCGAACTTCAACAGCAATTGGAGCAAATACGCGGGGAAACGCGCGCGCCTGTGGACCCGCGATTGCAGCAACGCCGTCATGCGCCGCCCCTCGTGCCCCTGGGCGAAGACTGGAGAAAATACCGATGATTCAACTCCTGCGCATCATAGGCATCGCCGCAATGCTGGGTT
>CAZLII010000275.1:0-6182 GCA_964559065.1 uncultured Nitrospirales bacterium
CGCCGATTTTGACAAGTCCCTTTGCAACCCGACAGAACTGGACCTCGGCGGTCCGACGGTGGTAGGGCGCTTCCTGGGCGGCGCTTCGCCCTACGGCTGCATGGACATGGCGGGCAATGTCTATGAATGGGTGGCCGACTGGTATGAAGCCTACTCCGGAAACACCCTCGTCACCAAAGACTATGGGCAGGTATACCGCGTGCTGCGCGGCGGTTCCTACATGAGCGGACGCTTTCATGCCCGCTGCGCGCGACGACATTTTGATCGCATGGATGCGCAACGCGCCGACTACGGCTTCCGTTGCGCAAAGGATGTGGAAAAATGATAGCCATTTGAAAAGCCATTCTGCGCCGCATCAGTGTGGCATTGCATGCAATGGGAAACTATTGTCAAGCCACTTTATGTCTTGACAAGGGTTTTATTCTATATTACAATACCTTCCAAGGGTTTACGAAACTGGGGCCAATAGGTGTCTTCACAGTATTCACCATGTTGGTGAAGGAGAATCAGTACCAGGCGAGGCAGCGGATTTCCTGGGGTGCGACGCGTACGCCGGGAAGAAGAAGGGATAGATAGGCGGACCCATGGCCAATCTGTTGCGAGGCCGAAAAAAACGACTGGTGTTGGACATTGGCGCAAGCGCGATTCGCCTGTGCGAGTTGGCCCAGACCAAGTCCGGATACCAACTCACCAAATACTATCAGCGGGAGTTCAATCCGGATCCCGCGCTGGACGAGGACGCCCGCAAGAATCTGAAACGTAAAGCCTTGGCGCAACTGCTCAAGGAGGCCAAGGTGCGCGCGCGCAAGGTGATATTCGGCGTGCCCGGTCAGTCTGTCTTCACGCGCAGCCGTACCCTGCCGCCCGTCCCCGAATACAAGGTCAACCAGATCGTCCGGTACGAAATCCAGCAGCAAATCCCCTTCTCCCTGGATCAGATCGCCATGGACTACCAGGTGCTCGACCGCACCGAGGCGGGCGGTTACGACGTGATGATGGCCGCCATCAAGGTGGATGTGGTTGAGAAGCACATGGACATCCTCGTTGAGGCCAAGCGCGGCATTGACGTGGTGGACGTATGCCCCATTGCGGCCTACAACTGGCTCAAGCACACGGGCGAATTCGGCGATCAGGGGGATTGTGTCGCATTAATAGACATGGGTGCGGCGACTACGGACATCGTGATTGAGCGGGAAAACCAGTTTCGCTTCACCCGTCCGCTGAATATCGGCGGCAACGACATCACGCAAGCGCTGGCCTCGGCGTTGGGCGTGAATTTCAGCGATGCCGAAAAACTAAAGCGGGAGCGCGGCTTCGCCCCGACGGGCGACCCCAAACGCGACGGCAAGGGCGGCGAAGTCATTGGCAACGTCCTCCAGCGCATGGTCTCGGAAATCCTGCGCTCGTTTTCCTATTTCCGGTCGCTGCCCGGCGGCGGCCAGGTCAACCGCGTGATTCTTTGCGGCGGCGGCGCCTGCCTGCGCAACATCATTCCCTACATGCAACGGCAACTGGGCGTGGAGGTGCGTATTGCGCAGCCGCTCGCCGGCCTTGCCATCTCCCCCGCTGCGCAGCAGGTGAGCGAGCGACCGGAACAGGCGTGCGTGGTGCTGGGATTGGCATTGCGCACCTGCCAGACCGCGCCGATAGAACTCAATCTCATCCCGCCGCGCGTGCTGGAAATGGCGCGCCGCAAGCAACAAGCGGTCTATTGGGCGATTTCACTGGCCGCGCTGGCCGTGGTGATGGCCTCCATCATTCCGGTCAGCGCCAACGACAACAAGGCGGTGCAGGCGCGTATCGAGCAATTGAAAACGGTTATCCGCGCGTATGAACCGGAAATGGCCCAGCGCATCCGTCCGGAAATGTCGGCCCCGCCCACTTCGGCGTATCGGGCGCGTTTCATGGAGGCGCAGGGCATCATTCGCGCGCTGCAACGCGATGTAGAGATCCTCGACCGCGCCCGTGAGGGCCGCATGTTCTGGCTGGATGAAATTGATTTGATCAATGAGTTGCGGCCCACCACCGGTCCGCAAATGTGGTTCAGTTCCATTGAAACCGTCCGCGTCGGCCAGGAGGATGCCAGACAGGCGCCCGGCCGCTCCCCCATGGGCATGCCCCAGCAGCCCATGGGTCTCCCCCAATACCAGGAAGAAGAAAGACCCCGTCTTGGCGGCAGTTTCGGCAGGGGCGGTCTTTCACCCCAAGTCGGCATGGGGCGCAGCGGTATTGCGGCCTTCGGCGTTCCCATCAGCGGTTTTCCGGGGGTGGATGCGCGCGGCGGCATCGGCGGCGCCGCAGCGCCGGGCGGGGCCGGCTTCAGAGGCCTCGGCCCTGCGGGCGGCGACGCAGAAGGTTTCGGCGGGCGCGCGGCGTCCCGGCGGGGCGGCGCGGACCCGCAACAAGCCCCCTCCATACCCAAGCCCAATGCGCTGAAAATCTTCGGATTCTCAGAATCCGATGTGGCCATCAAAGATTTTGTAGCGGCCCTGCGCAAGGCCGAGCGAAGATTCCCGAATGGGCAGGTCTTGAGAGCGACCCAAGTGCTGTTCAGTGAAGCGAGCGTGCAACGCTATCCCTGGGAAACGCTGTATGATGCGCCCTTGGACGATATGGGACCCCGTACTGCGCGCGACACGGGCGGCGCGTATAATCCGGCTTACGATCGAAGTGTGTATTCCTTCACCATCGTCGTGCAGTTTGCAGACAGAACAAGGCCGCCCGCTCCGGCGGCGCCGCCGGGAAGCCCGCCCACGCAATGACCAAAGGACGTATTATATATGCGGCTGTGTTGTTTGCCGTTCTGAGCGCATACGCCGCTGTATATCAGTTTTATTTCAAGGAAAAACTGGCGAGTTACCGCCGGGACGAACAGTTGAAGCAGATGCTGGACCGCACCTACGAGGATTTGCGGGAGGCTTTTGCCGGGGTGGACCCCGACTTGCTCACGCGCGAATGGCGCGCGCAAATCCAGCCCTGGACCGACGCCGTGGCGGACCGCGGGCGCTACTTCAACTTCGCAGGATGGTTCGTTCATGAGCGGCCGCCGCAGGAAGGCCCCATCCTCAAGTTCTGGTACGACGAGCAGTCCAACAGAATGATTTGGGCCTTGTATCAGAAAGTCGCGGAGCGGATGGGGCGCTATGATTTGTTTCCGCCGGACATCCGCGCGGAACTGGGCGTGCCCACGGTGGACGACTGGGCGGGGATTGATGTGAATGAAGCGCTGGTCTCGCAGGCGCTCAGCCGACTCGCTTTCGGAATCCGCGTGTGTGAAATGCTGCTGGACGCGAAGGCCACGCGCGTCAACCGGGTGGCGATATGGCCCCAGCGCATCGAAGACGAACTGCTGCGCAAACAGACCGTCGGCCTGGCGTTTTCAATGGGCGCGCGCGACTTGGTGCGGTTCATTGATGAACAATTGCGAACAGCGGACCGTTATTTTACGATTGAAGGATTGCGCCTCACCTATCCTTATATCGCCTACAATGTGGACCCGCAGTTGAATGTGGAAATGCTGTTGGCGATGGCGCGTTATGAACCGCGCCAGGCGCCGGCCGCGCCGGAACAATTGGCCGCCGCGCCGGGCGCCCCAGGCGCCCCCGGCTTGATGGGCGTGGCCCCGCCGGGCACGATGCAACCGCGTGCGGCGCAAGTTTTCGATGATCAGGGGATGCGGGAACGACGCCGGGCGCAGCAATATGAAGAGCCTGGATTTTTCGGTAAGATGTGGAAATGGTTCAAACGCTATGTGCTGTATACAAACTAGGGCCGACGCAGGCGCGATGCGCCGCAATATTGCAGGAAAAGCCGCTTGGTTGACAAACTGCTGAAAATTGGGAACTGGCTCTGGAACGCCAAGGAACGCATGGTGCTGGCGGCGATGTTCTGTGTCTTGTGCTACCGGGCCTACGAGGTATTCTATCCGCCGCCGCCGCCGCCGGAAAAGCGCTTGGATTTTCCCAAGAAGAGCCTGGAAGAGGTGGAACCGTCGTTCATTCCGCCGCAGCCGCGCCCCCGAATTCCGAGCGACTTGCCGGGCGCCTACGCGGGACTATACAATCGCAATCCCTTCTGGTACCATGCTAGGGCACAAAGTGGCGAACAGCAGCAGGAGATAACGCCCAGGGATTTGGGATTGAGCCTGCATACGATAAGGCAGGTGGGCGGACGCCTTCGGGCGCAATTGAGCACGATGTCCGTAAAAAAAAGATGGTATGACGAAGGAGAGCAGTTCGAGGAATACGAATTGCAGGAGATCGATCCGGAGAACAACACCGTAGTGATCTATGCGGAGCGCTATGCGAGGCGGTTCACCCTATCGATCGAATAAGGGGAGTTTGAGTCACGTGTGCCGATTTGGGTATAGTTCGCGAAAACACCGGGAGGGAAACACTCCAATGCGTACCGGCTACCTGCGAAGCATCACCGCGCAATGGCTGGCGGTTCTTTTACTCTTGACACCGCTTGCAACAGGCCAGGAAACGCCTGAAACGGCGGCGCCCGCCGCTCTGCGCGCGGAAGAGGGCATGCCCGCCGAAACCGAATTCGGCGCACCGGCCGCCGCCGACGCGCAGGAATATCTGCGTCGAGGCGTGGCCCTCTACAAACGCGACTTGTATCGGGAGGCGTTGACGGAGTTTAACCGCGCCCTTGCACTGGACCCCGCGCTCGAAGAAGCGCGCGCATTCCAGGAAAAGTGCAATGCAAAACTCCAATTAAGCGCCGCACAGGAGGGGCCGTCGGAAATCCCCACCTTTGAGACTTTCGATCCCGAGTCCCTCCCCGGACCCGGTGAAACCCCGCCCCTGAGCGCGGAGGAAATCAAGCGCGAACGGGTGAAGGTGCTGCTGCGGGACGCTGCGCGCTATCTCGAAGCCGACCGTTTCCAGGATGCCGTAAGCATCTACAGCAATGTGCTGCTTATTGATCCCAACAATCAGGAGGCCCGGAAGGGACTGCACAAGGCCACCTTGGGCGCGCGTGAAGATGCCATGCGTGAGTCACGATTGGTGGTGCAGGAAGACCGGGCGATGATCCGCGATTTCGTCGAACAGCAGAAGCGGCTGCCGGAAGGCGCCGATGCCACCGGGATCAAGCAATATCGGCTGGCGGTACCCGAAATTGAAGAAGAGTATGCGCCCGCGGTGGTCAAATCGGAGATCGAACGCACCCTGGAATCGCCGGTCAGCGTCGAGTTTGAAGACATCCACATCAACGACATCGTGGAATTTATCGCCGACAGTTGGGGCATCAACATTGTCATAGACCTGCGGGCCGTGGAGCCGCCACGGAAACCCCAGCCGGTCACGACGCCCGGCGCGCCGATGCCCGGAGCGCCGATGCCCGGCGCATTTCCCCAAGCAGCGCCATACACACCACCGGGACAGTTTCGCCCCGGACAATTCCAACAGCAACAGCCGCGACTGGGAATCGGACAGCAACAGCAGATTTCGCCCTTTGGCGCGCCCGCCCAGCCGGGAGTGACGGGAGTTCAGGTCTCGGGAGCGACCCAAGACGCCTACTATGGGTTCAAGTCCGACGGCATCGTGCCGTATATCAACCTTAAGAACGTGACGCTGGCGGAGGCGCTGCAGGCCCTGCTGCGTCCCCTTGGACTGGACTACTCCGTGCAGCCGGGCTTCATCTGGATAAGCAAGCCGGAGATTATCCGCCAGGAGACCTTCGAGCCGCTTGAGACACGTTACTATGAACTGCGCAACGCCGGCGCGGAAACACTGTTCAAGATTGTATTGCGAAACCGCTTCGGCGCTGTGGGCGGCGCCATGGGCGGCGGCATGGGCGGCTATGGCGGCGGCATGGGCGGCGATGGCGGCGGCATGGGCGGCATGGGCGGCATGTATGGCGGCATGGGCGGCATGGGCGGCTATGGCGGTACCGGCGGCTACGGCGGCGGTATGGGCGGCTATGGCGGTGGCTACGGCGGTACCGGCGGCGGCTATGGCGGTACCGGCGGCTACGGTGGACGCGGGGGGCTACAGACAAACGACGAGTTTTGACGCCCAGAGTTTTGCCCAGTATGGCGGCTATGGCGGTGGCATGGGCGGCTATGGCGGCGGCATGACGGGCGGCATGGGCGGCGATGGCGGCGGCATGGGCGGCTATGGCGGTGGCATGGGCGGCTATGGCGGCGGCATGGGCGGCTATGGCGGCGGCATGGG
>CAZLII010000275.1:6192-6416 GCA_964559065.1 uncultured Nitrospirales bacterium
AGGGTTCCTGTACGGGTGGAGCCGAGAGCGGCGGCATGATGGGCGGCGGCATGATGGGCGGCATGGGCGGCGGCATGATGGGCGGCGGCATGGGCGGCATGGGCGGCGGCATGATGGGCGGCATGGGCGGCGGCATGATGGGCGGCATGGGCGGCTACGGCGGCGGCATGGGTGGGGATGTCACAGCCATCAGCAACATCTCTGATTTGTTCACCACCATTCCG
>CAZLII010000276.1:0-6410 GCA_964559065.1 uncultured Nitrospirales bacterium
CCTTTGACGCCGACGCCCGTCTGATCGCTCTCCAGGTCGCCTACGCATAACGCCGCAATGCCGGCATCATCGCGACACAGGCCGATCGCGCTGCGTCATAAAAGGGAATATGAGAACCCCCAAACATCTTGTACTTTTCCCTGAATCTTGTAGATTGCAGGTTGTAGTTGTGGGGTGGGTGCAGCGAAGCGGAACCCACCATGGTTTCCGTCGGACTTGCCCTCTCCAATCCGCACATAGAAAACGCGGCAAGATGCCGCGTCTACTTTCTCGCCAATGTAGAAGCGGCATCTTGCCGCTCTCTTTTTTTCCTGCGCGCAGATTTGGGAATCCGTTCCGCTGCTTGAAAGTGCCGTCCCTGCCAGTGTAGGATCAAGTCCCACCACATCCGACACGAAAATCATGGTTCCCCAAGAAAACATCCAGGGACAGCAGGAATGCATACAGCCGAACGTCTGCAAAAGATTCCGCCCTATCTCTTCATGACGCTGCGCAACAAAATCAACGCGGCGCGCGCAGCGGGCGTGGATGTCATCAGCCTGGCGATCGGCGACCCGGTGGACCCGTCCCCCGACCCGGTGGTGGAGGCGCTGTGCGCGGCGGCCAAGGACCCCGCCAATCATCGCTATCCCACGGATGAGGAGTGGGGCATGCTGGCCTTCCGCGAAGCGGTGGCGCGATGGTACGCGCGACGTTATTCTGTGACTCTTGACCCGAAAAAGGACATCGTTGCGCTGATCGGATCCAAGGAAGGTTGTCATCATTTTGCGATGGGCGTAATCAACCCCGGCGACGTGGTGCTGGTGACGGACCCCGGCTATCCGGGCTATAAGCCCAGCATCTGGTTCGCGGGCGCAACCCCGCACCCCGTCCCCATGAAAGCGGAACACCATTACCTGCCGTGTTTATCGGAAATTCCCGCCGACATTGCCAAGAAAGCAACCGCTTTTTTCTTGAACTATCCCAACAATCCCACCGGCGCGGTCGCCACCCCGGAATTCCTGGCCGAACTGGTCGAATTTGCCCGCAGTTACGACATCGCGGTCTGCTATGACAATCCCTACAGCGAGATCGTGTTCGGCGTGGACAGGCTCAGTTTCCTCAATGCGCCGGGGGCAACCGATGTGGGCGTCGAGTTGAACTCGCTGTCCAAACACTACAACATGACGGGCTGGCGCATCGGCATGGCTTGCGGCCACCCGGACATCATAAAGGCGATCGCCACATCGAAAGCCAACACGGATTCCGGCGTTTTCAACGCTATCCAATATGCGGGCATCGCCGCGCTGGACCACTGCGACGCCTTTATCGCGGCCATGCTGGACATCTATCAGCGGCGGCGCGCGAAACTGATGGACGTGCTGCGCGCCCTGGGCTGGGATTACGAACCGCCCTCCGGCACGTTTTACTTGTGGGCGCCGGTCCCCAAGGGCTACACTTCGGCGTCATTCTGCGACTACCTGTTCGACCAATGCGCGGTCGTGATCGCGCCGGGCGCCGCCTACGGCGAGCACGGCGAGGGTTATGTCCGCTTTTCGCTGACCATTGAAGAAGCCCGGCTCGACGAAGCCCTGGAACGGATGCGCCAGCGCATCCCCCGCTTGTCGTTTTAGCCCAAAATAGCCGAGAAAGGAAACCGGCCTGCGCCGGACAGTAATTGATATGAGCGCCTTTGGAGTTCCCATCGAGGAATCGCAAATCGTCATCATTCGCGGCGGCGCCACCAAGCATGACGCGCTGGACGCCCTGATTGACGCCGTGTGCCGCAACCCGGCCATCACCGACAAAGAGGTCTTCCGCCGCGCCGTCCATGACCGCGAGGCGGTCATGAGCACGGGCATCGGCAACGGTATCGCCATCCCCCACGTCCGCATCCCCGAAGTCACCGCCGCCACCCTCGGCGTCGGCATCGCCCCAAAGGGCATTGACTTCGGCGCGATTGACAACAAGCCCGTGCACATCCTTGTCCTCTTCGCCACCCCCAAAGACTCAGACAAGGAATACCTCAAACTGCTTGCCCAGGTGATGCTCCGCCTGCGCGATCAGACCTTTTTCAAACAACTCATCGAGTGCCGTTCCCCCGCCCAGGCCCACGCCATTCTCAACGCTTGAGCCGCCCCACCTTCCGGAGCAAAAGTTCTGGAGTACAGGCTTTAGCCTCTCAAAATTCTGGAGCAGAAGTTCTGGAGTACAGGCTTTAGCCTGTCAAAATTCTGGAGCAAAAGTTCTGGAGTACAGGCTTTAGCCTGTTGCATTCAGCATTATACAAACGCGTCGCCGCCGGCATTGTGCTCCGGCGGCGACGCGGATCTCAGGGAACTGTCTTAATTCACCTTCACTTTGACCCGCCGCGCTTTTGCCGCGTCGGTCTTGGGCAGCCGGAGCCGCAGCACGCCGTGCTTATAGACGGCCTCCGCCTTGTCCGGATTGACTTCGGCGGGAAGCGGCACGGCCCGGTAGAACGATCCGTAACTGGATTCGCTGTAGTAGTAGCCGTCCTTCTTGTCTTCCCATGCCGACTTCTTTTCGCCGCGAATCACGACGCGCTGCCCTTCCAGTTCGACCTGGAAGTCCTTTTCGGAAAGCCCCGGCAACTCCGCCGCGATGATTATTTCATCATCATCGTTGATGAGATCGATGGCCGGGCCGCCGTTCAGCGTCAGGGCGCCGAACCCGAAATCCCAGTCATCGTCGCGCCCGCGCCGGACCGGACGCCTGCCCGGCAGCCACCGATCGAATATGCTCAGCGCGTTCTCGCGAAGGGCATTCGCGGAATCTTTCCAAGATACGGGAACCAAGCCGCTCATATCCGTCACCTCGCTTTCCTGAAATTGCCACCACACCACTCATCGCTTCGCTCACGACGCAACGGTAACCGCGATCTTCTTCGGCTGTTGTTCCTTCACCTTCGGCAGATGAATGGTCAGCACACCGTACTTCATCTCCGCGCGGATTTTCTCCTGGTCCACCGCGTCGCTCAACTCGAACTGGCGGAAGAACGGACGCAGTTCATACTCCCGCGCAAGAACGTCGCCGGGTTGCGCGCTCTTCGGCGCGCCCTTGATGGTCAGCACGCTGTTCTCCACGCCGACCGAGACGCCGTCCTTCTCTACGCCGGGCAGGTCCGCCACCACCGCCAGTCCTTCCGACGTCTCGAAGATATCCACCAGCGGCGTCAGCGTGCGCGTCCGCGTTTCTTCCCGGGTTTCGGGAACCTGCTTGTCCGCCTTTTGAGGCACTGTGCTCTCTTTCATGGTTGCCACCTCCTCGTCTCGATGGTTTCATTTCAAGGGGCTGACCCGCCCACCGCGGATCACGCCACCTGCACCGCGATCTGCTTCGGCTTCGCCTTCTCATGCTTGGGCAGCGTCAGCAGCAGCAGACCGTTCTTGTATTCCGCCTTCACCTTGTCGCCGTCCACCTCCGTCGGCAGCGTCATCGTCCGCACGAAGCGGCCCGCGCCGCGCTCATTGCGGTGGAAGGACTCCGGCTTGATCTCCGCCGTGATCGGCGTCTTCTCGCCCGCAATCCGGAGCGTGTCGTGAAGCACCGACACCTCAATCGTGTCTGGATTCAGGCCGGGCGCCAACGCCTCCACATATACATTGTCCTTGTCCTCGCTCACGTTCAGCAGCGGGTAGGCCCGCGCCATCAGACCGGGAAGGAAACCCGCACGGGTCCGGGGCGCGCCGATGCGGTAATCCTCAAACGCGCGCTCCACCTCCCGTCGCAGCGCATCCAATTCCCGCCACGGATCCCAAGTCGTCCATCCAATCATGGTCCACTCCTCCTTTTCGTTTGGTTTTTTCCCGCCAACAACTCGGTTGATGTCGGCGGCTCTCTTTACTTTGGCGCTTGGATTATTGCAACCTGTGTGCCATTTATTACGCTTGGGAATTCCACGGCTTTCCCTCTCGCATCAATTTCCATAAATCATTTATTTACAATAAATTACATTGTGATGTCTGGCCGCCTGAAGGGACCAACACCCTTTGCGTTGCCGTAACCCCATGAAATGCACTGTCGTGTTTTGAAGCAGAACCATCCTTATTGTTTCGTCTTGAAACAGCCCTTCTGCTTATCTCCTATACCCCGGATTATCCGTGTCCGTCCGTGTCCGTCTGTGTCTGTCCGTGTCCCAAGCCGGGCCGCACGCCTCGCAGGCTGAAGCCTGTACTCCAGAACTTATGGCGCTGCGCTGGAAATTGCATGCGCTCCCGCATCGGTGTATTGTGGTGCGCCGTCGTGATGGAGGATGTTGCGGTGCGTGACATGAGCGGGCGCGAGCGGTGGCTGACGGTGCTGAACCGGGAAACGCCGGACCGGATTCCGATGGATTACTGGGCGACGCCGGAGGCGACGGACCGCCTGTGCCGCCATCTGGGCTGTGATTTCGAGGAAGCGCAGCGGCGCCTGCATCTGGATATCCCCCTCACGGTAAGCCCACGCTATGTGGGGCCGCCGTTGCCGGAGCACACAGACCTCTTCGGGGTGCGCACGCGCCCGGTGGATTATGGGACGGGGGTCTATTGGGAGGCGGAGAACCATCCGCTGGCGGCGTTTGCATCCGTGGCGGAAATCGAGGCGAACTACGCATGGCCCAACCCGGACTGGTGGGACTATTCGCATCTCCCGGAAGACATCCGGGGCAAAGAGGATCGAATCATCCGGGGCGGCGGCTCGGAACCCATGCTAACCTACAAACAGTTGCGCGGCGAAGCGCAGGCATTCATGGACCTGTTGGCGAACCCGGAGATGGTGCACTACTGCCTGGGAAAACTCTTTGACCTCGCCTATCAGAACACGCTGCGGGTTTTTGAGACGATCCCCGGCGCGGTGTCCATCACCTATGTGGCCGAAGACCTCGGCGGGCAGACCGGCCTGATGTATTCGCCGGACCAAATCCACGAATACCTCCTGCCCGGCATGAAGCGGATGATGGACCTGACCCGGCAGCACGGCTCGCATGTCTTCGTGCACAGCGACGGCGCGGTCCGCGACATCATTCCCGCGCTGATTGACATCGGCATGGAGGTGCTCAATCCCATCCAGTGGGTGTGCCCCGGGATGGAACGCGAAGGACTGAAGCGCGATTTCGGCGACCGCATCATCTTCCACGGCGCAGTGGACAACCAGCGCACGCTCCCCTTCGGCACGGTGGAGGACGTGCGCCGCGAAGTCGAGGACAACATCCGCATCCTCGGCGCGGGCGGCGGCTACATCCTGTGTCCATGCCACAACATCCAGGCCGTGACCCCGCCGGAAAACATCGTGGCGATGTACGAGGCGGGACTCGCGCTGGGACGGTGTTGATTTCGGTCTCCTCATGCTATCATGACGCCGTCCCCATGAAAAACGGGGACAGTCCCCGTTTTTTTGCAGCGGAAGGGAAACGGAAACCGTATGAGCCAGTTTTCATGGGTGGATGGGAGCATCATCGGGTTGTACCTGCTGGGGACGATGGCGGCGGGGATCGCGGTGCGGCGCTATGTGGGGAAGGTGGAGCATTTCCTCGTGGCGGGCCGCGAGATGCATCTGTACTTGGGCATCGCGTCGCTGGCGGCGACGGAGTTCGGCATCGTCACCTGCATGTACACCGCGCAGAACGGCTACGAAATGGGCTTCGCCGGGGCGACGCCCGGCCTGTTGCAGGCGCTGGCAATGCTGGTGGTCGGGATCACGGGCTTCTGCATCAAGCCCCTGCGCGAAGCGGGGGTGATGACCATCCCGGAGTTGTTCGAGAACAGGTACGGGGGCCGCATCCGCTGGCTGGCCGGCGTGGTGATTGTGCTGGGCGGCCTGCTGAACATGGGCGTGTTTCTGCGCATGGGCGGCGAGTTCCTCATCGTCGTGTGCGGCTTTGACCCGGCGATAGTCGAAAACACCTACACCCTGCAAATCACCATGACGGTCCTGCTCCTGATGGTGGCGACCTACACCATCCTCGGCGGCATGCTCTCGGTGCTGGTGACGGACTTCCTCCAATTCCTCGTGATGAGCACGGGCATGATTGTCGTGACCGTCCTGATCTTCAGCCGGATTGGCTGGAACACGCTGGTAGAGACCGTGCAGACGCATCACGGCGCCGGCGGCTTCAACCCGCTGGTCCATCCCAAGATGGGGTGGTCGTATGTGACCTTCAACCTGATGCTGCAGTTTGCCGTGGTGCTGACCTGGCAGACCACCATTCAGCGCGTACTCTCCGCCAAGGACGCGCGGACCGGCCGCCGCGTCTATACGCGCACCGCGTTTTTCTTCGTGTGCCGTTTCCTCCTGCCCGGCATCTGGGGGATCGCGGCGCTCGCCACGCTCGCGCCGGGCGCGGTCGGCGGCAACACCCTGCACGCCATGCCCATGTTCCTGAGCACCTTCCTGCCGTGGGGCTTCATGGGGCTGCTCATCGCGGCGAT
>CAZLII010000277.1:0-6404 GCA_964559065.1 uncultured Nitrospirales bacterium
GTTCGAGATTTGCACCGAAAATCAGTCGGGTCTGCCGCTTGTAAAAGGGAATGTCATCCTGCTTCTCGAAGATGCGCCCGCTGGCGTCCTTGTAAAACAAACGCTCAATTCGTTCGCCGTTCAGCACGGTTTTCTCCACGATTTCTTCCGCGTCGTCGGGGGCTACTGACACATACAAGAGTCGCTCCGGCAGCAACACGACGAGGGGGCCTTGCTCGCAGAAACCGTGGCAGCCCGTGATGCGGAGACCTACCTTGCGGTCCAATTCGCGCTTTGCCAGAACTTCGCGAAACGCGGCAATGACTTCGCCCGCGGCGTTGGCCAGACACCCCGTGCCCCCGCAAATGAGGATGCAGGGGCGATGGGGATCATATGCGGCGATGAGGCGTTCCCGGTAGGCGCTGACTTGTTCGGGGGTTGTCAATGTGCTTGCCATGGTCATGCTATTCCGGTGTGTATCGCTTCAAGACTTTTTCGAGTTTGCTGCGATTCAGGTTTCCATGATACTTCCCGTCTATTACGATGACAGGCGAAAGGGCGCAGGCCCCAAGACAATTCACGGTTTCCAGGGTGAACTTGAGGTCTTTGGTCGTCTCGCCCGCCTTGATTTCCAGGCGCTCCTCGAGGGCGTCCAGCAGGCGCTGCGCGCCGCGAATGTGGCAGGAGGTGCCGACACAGACCTTGACGGTATGCTCGCCGCGCGGCGTCAGGCTGAACGCGGTGTAGAAGGTGGCGACGTGATACACGCGGGAGAGCGGCAACCCAAGCCGCTGGCTGACATATTTCAGCGCTTCGGGGGGCAGGTGCCGGAATTCAAGATTGATGTCCTGCAGGACGGAGATCAACGGCGCGCGTTCGTGGCGGTGGAGATCGAGGGCCTTGTCAACGGCCACTTTCAATTCCGGGCGGATTTCCACGGGGACGCGGCGGCGCGCGTCTCCGTTTACAGGGCGGTATTGCACGGGACAGCGCGTCATGCATTGGCCGCAGCCCGTGCATTTGCCCTCATCAACATAGCGGGCCTTGCGCCGCACCTTTACCTTAAAGTTGCCGACATAGCCCGCGACCTGCTCGATTTCGGAGTAAGTCATCAGTTCGATGTTTTTGTGCTGGCCCACGGCGACCATCTTCGGCGTGAGAATGCAGGCGGCGCAATCGAGCGTCGGGAAGGTCTTGTCAAATTTGGCCATGTGGCCGCCGATGGAAGGTTCGCGCTCCACCAGATAGACCTTCTTTCCGGCATCGGCCATTTTCAGCGCCGCTTCAATGCCGGCGATCCCCGCGCCGACCACCATGGCCTGTGGCTGCACGGCGACCTCGCGTTCTTCCATCGGCTTGTGGTGCTTCACGCGCCGCACCGCGGCGGCCACCAGGCGCTTGGCCTTCTCCGTGGCCTTCTCGTGGTCCATGTGCACCCAGGAACACTGCTCGCGAATGTTGGACATCTGGAAGAGAAAGCGGTTCAATCCGGCGTCTTCACAGACGTTGCGGAAGGTGATCTCGTGCATCAAGGGCGAACAGGAAGAGACCACGACGCGGGTGAGTTGATGGTCCGCAATGTCCTTTTTGATCAATTCCTGGCCGGGATTGGAGCACATGTATTTGTACTCCTTGGTCACCACGACGCCGGGCAGGGTGCGGGCAAAGTCGGCGACCGCTGCAACGTCCACGGTTTGGGCGATGTTTGTGCCGCAGTGGCAGATATAGACACCGATGCGTTCGTCGTTGTTCATGGGCATGCCACCTTTTCCGTCAGCAGCGCTTCCACGGGCGTGAGTGAATCCCTGAGCGCCAATGCGTCTTCTTCCAGTCCAAACGCATATCCCATCAATTGCGTGAAATACAGCACCGGGATGGCGCAGTCACAGCCCATTGCCGCGCTGACCTGGCGCTGATAGGCCTCCAGGTTCATCTGGCACAGCGGACAACACGTCACCACGCAGTCCGCGCCGGACTCTTTCGCCAGCCGCAAAATCTTCCCCGTGAGCGTCCTGCCCACTTCCGGCTGCGTCGTCATCATCAGCCCGCCGCAGCACTTCGCCCGCAACGAGAAGGGCACGGGGTCCGCGCCCAGCCATTGCATCAACTTGTCCAGGGACTGCGGATTTTCTTCGTCGTCAATTTCCCCAAAGGGACGGCTGAGTTGGCAGCCGTAGTAGCACGCCACGCGCAATCCGGCAAGGGACCGTGTCGCGCGGCCGCGGATGGCGTCTTCGCCCGCATCATTCACGACGACATCCAGGAAATGGCGTACCCGGACACTCCCCCGGTAAGCCATCCCGCCGGCGGCCAAGGCTTGGGCAATTTCGGACCGCAGCCGCGCATTCTCCGCCATGTACTTGTTCGCCTTGCGCAACACCACGTAGCAACCGCTGCATGGCGTGACAAGGTCCCGTTCCGAGCGCTCGGCCAATGCCAGATTGCGCGCAGACAGAACAAACGCCTGCTCTTCCCGAATGGCGACGTAGGCCGTCGCCCCGCAACAGTTCCAATCCTGCAATTCGGTCAGTTCCAATCCCAGGGCGTGCGCGACGCCGCGCGTCGAGATGTCGTAAGCCTTGTTGGTCGCCATTTGCGAGCAACCCGGATAGTACGTGTAGGTGTGTGCCGTCGCCGTGTTCATGGGGATGCGTTCTCCTCAATGGCCGCCATCATCCTGCGAAGTTCTTCCCGGCCCTGAATCCTGTGCGGGCGCAGCCGCATCCGGCCCCGCGACAACAGCCGTAGCCCCAGCATCACCTGGCTCAGAAACCGCAGCGGATTGGTGCGCAGGTAGTAATTCCGAATCAATTCCGGCTCGTGATTGCGCCCATAGCGGTCCACGGACGCCACAAACGCCTGCGCCATCACCGCGTTCGTCGTCCCCTTCGGATACAGCCCGTACTTCACGCCCAGCCGCTTGAGTTCATACATCACGTCCGTAAACGGGATGCCCGCCGGACAGCGCACCGTGCAGGAATAGCAGGACGAACACAGCCACACCGTGTTGGACTTGAGCACCCGGTCCAGCATCCGCGCGCGCAGCGCCGCGATTACCTCCCGAGGGCTGTATTCCATCGCCGCCGCCGTCGGACACGACGCCGAACAGGTTCCGCACTGAAGGCATTCGTTGATCTTCGCTCCATTCGGGATTGCACAAATCTTTCGCAGGAACACATCGCAAAGATCCTTTGACGCCGCCGCTTCCATGTCAGGTCTCCATTGCCGCAACCGCATGCTGCGCTCTTGCAACCCAGGCGATTGCTCTGCTTCGTCAAACGCCCTGCATCGCTAACACGGCATTTTTTCGGAGCACCTGTGGAATGCCGGCGACAGCGACGCCCCGCTGAGACAGGGCGGCGCTTCGCGCTCAGGAAGAAAGATGGTGGGAATGGAGCGGAACGGTCTGACGCCCGTTCCTTTGCTTTCATGAGTGCGGTAAGCAGCCCGCACCCCCCCGGTCACGAAAACCGTATCGTCCCCATGTACGGCACTTCGCGGCACGACACTTCTCCTTTGCACCCGCAGGTACTGCCGATACTGCCGAAGAAACTGCCCGCGCCATAGTTCCGGTGTAAACCACCCGCCGTAACTTCTGGCCAATACTGCAATGCAATCGTATCATAACGATCTCCAAAACGCAAGGGATTTTTTCGGTTTTTTCACTACCTGAATATATTCAACATCCATATAGACTAAATTATGTGTACTATAGATATAACTCTAATTGGAGATTTTGTCTAATATGTAAAATATGCAAACGCCAAAAACAAAAAACAACATAGCCTTATAAAAAATAACATAAAACGATAAAATACGATACTGTCATACATAAGAATGACCCGTGCATTCGGCCCATGTACCACCGCCGACGTCGCCGGATCGAAGCCACGTGCTCGTGGCCTTCGTCGCCTATACCATCTATTAGGAACTGGAACGCCGCCTGCACCTCGCCAGGGTCCCGATCAGCCCCCAACGCGCTGCTGAACTGACCCAGACCATCTACGAGATGACCTTCCGCCTGCCGAACGACCCGCAAGAACGCCGGACATTGCTGCAGATGGACGTGGAACAGCGGCGGCTGTACGACCTTTTCACTTGATCGGGTGTCCCAATGTTGAACTCAGGATGTAGATGTTGATGCTCGTCGTGTCAAGGCCGGCTTTCTTGGCATTGGTTATGAAATCGGCGGCGGTGGTGGACTTGATATCCTTGATCTACACGCAGTCGGTGTGTTTCTCAAAACTATTCCAAGCATTCCGGTATGTCTCGAATGTGCTGTGTGCCAGTCTCGCTTTCTTTGTCTGTTCGAAGAATTTCCAGTTTTTTTCGATTGGCTGCTTCAGGAGGGGGGCTGTCGTCTTGGGCGTTCCGTCGGGATTGATTTTTCGTGATGCCTTCTTGGCTATGAACGATGGTGTTTGCCTAGGCTTCAATTGCTGCATCCAGTACGAGCGCGCGGTTGAATCGCCTGCCCGAATTGACGGATGGACGGCCCCCGGCGCATCACGCCCCGATGCGGTGTTGTCGGCTGTTATCCGCATACCGAAAGACGCGTTTCCCGACCTCTATGTAATCCCGTTTTCGGTGGGCTATCGCACCGGATGCTTGGCGCCATCAGACACGCCTTGGTCCGCGTTCAGTAACATCCCCAAGTTTGCCGGACCCTGCGCCGCCCAGCATTAAGGACAATATGCCCGATAATCCTGTGCATTCAGACTTCTTCTACAACCTTCATTCCAATCAGATTGGCCAGGTGGCGGATCGTCCGGGTGTGGTCGCCATAATAGGCCACCCGGTGTAAAGAGGCATAATAATCCTTGGCGCTTGCGCCCAGCGCTCCGCCGCCCCAGTTATCCAGCAGCATCTCTGCGTCACGCACCTCGGCGACGATCTCCGTCCGGCAACCCCGCTCTTTGTCTTTTGGAACCTCGGGAACTTCGATTATCTTCCCCGTAAACATCAACAGGGTATCCAGGTGAACCAGTTTGGTGAAGGTGATTTTCTGTCCGATGCGATAATGGACTTCGGGCACGGCGCCGCCACGGACCTCCGCATGCCGTCGAAGCAGATAGGGCGACCTGGGACTTTCAGGCCCTTCCATTCGCAAGGGGGCCGAACAGTGGGAGAGGTGGAATGCGTTCCTGGATGTATCTACGCCCGCCGCATTGCCCAGGAAACCGGCCCGGTTCAGCGCGTATTGAAAAATCAGCATGGTAAGCAGGCAGTCCATGTCGCCATCGCAGGCGGCGGGGATGCCCCGGTCGTTGAGCCGCGAAAAGCCCAGGCACGGAAATCCTCGATCAAGCCATCCCATGCAGGTTCCGACACACAGTCCGTCAGCATGGTTTTCGGCGATCAACTGGTCCAAGGCCAGGCTTGCCTTGGCGGCCTTGATTACATCCTCCCCCGAAGGTTCGGCGACACCCGCTGCCTCGTCGAGCCAAGTCTTTGCTTCGGCTTCCGCTGCGGCAGCGTCCACATTCTCCAAAACCTGGTCATAGCGCCCTTCGGCGATTTGCGCGAGTTCGACCCCCAGCCGTTCTTTCACCTTGTCCGGCGCGTGGGATTCGGGCGTGCCCTTGAAAGGCGGGGAAACGAGCACTCGGCTTCGTCGCAACATGGGAGCCACCCTCAGCAGCGCTGCCGCCCGCTCCAGTTCATTGTAATCGGTGCTGTTAAAAAGTGTGATTCGGCGTCCCTCATCGCGCCACGGCTTCACCAGACACCAGTCATGCCCGCCAACCACGGGGAGGTGAAACATGGCCACGGGCCGATGCTGTTCAAAGATTACCGGCATGACTCTTGACGGGCCGAAGATATGCGCGCTGATTGCCAGCACGGGTGCATCCGGACCCGCTTTTTCAAGCAATTGGACCGCCTGCTCGGCGTTGTTTGCCTGGCCGACAACGAACTCGACATTGCCAAGATTCTTCTCTGCTTCGACCAGGCGGTCCCGCATGGCCGTGATCTCCGCTTCTGACGGGTTCCAACTGCGTTCCCCAGGTTCTCCGGCGATCATGGCGCAAATCCGGACCTTTGAATGAATGACCGGCGTGGGAGGCGGCGCGTCGGCCCCGGTCGCCAAATGCCCCGTAGCCAGTGCTATTCCGCTCACAGCGCTTACCCCCAAGAAATGCCGACGTGTGCAATGCGTACACATGATTTGTCCCTCCCTTTCTATCACAGACTTTGGCGCACCAGTCGCGGTTGTCTGTGCGTGCCGAATTTCGACCTATCGCCTATCCTTTTATTGATGCAACATTTCCTGAATGGTTCTCGCCGAAGATACATTGAAAACCGTCCTTCTTTCATTGCATTTGACCAGTGCTGTCCAAAACAAACCAAGCGCTTTCTTCCGGATTTTCACGACATGCATCCGGCCTGAAAGGCCGCAACATGTCAGCCCACCGAAATTTCTTTGA
>CAZLII010000278.1:0-6402 GCA_964559065.1 uncultured Nitrospirales bacterium
CCAAGGCCGGACTTATTGGCTTCACCAAGGCCTACGCCCAGGAAGTCGGTTCCCGCAACATCACCGTCAACGCCATCGCGCCCGGCTACATCGCAACCGACATGACCGCCGGCATGGGCGAGGACACGGTGCGCACCCTGATCGAACGCATCCCCCTGCGCCGCGCCGGGCTGCCGCGGGATGTCGCGGCGGCGGCGGCCTTTCTTGCCTCGGAAGATGCCGCCTACATCACCGGCGCCGTCCTCTGCGTGGACGGCGGCCTCGGCATGTGACGCGCCGCCATTGCCGTCGGAGACCTCTGGGCGAATACGTGGCCCGGTCCCGCTTTCGCAAGACGCTTCGGCGGACACGCAGGAGACCGGCCACAACGAG
The DNA here is from genome assembly GCA_964559065.1 of uncultured Nitrospirales bacterium. Lineage (GTDB taxonomy): Bacteria > Hydrogenedentota > Hydrogenedentia > Hydrogenedentales > CAILVY01 > CALEDJ01. Next base: position 373 of record CAZLII010000278.1, read on the forward strand.
ATGACAAGATGGAGATGAGGCACGTTCCATTTTCCCCGGAACTCCCTGGCGTGCTACGCTCTTGACATTCGTTGGATAAAGACACACGGAGGATCGCGTTCGTGAAGACAGCGTGCTTGATGGCGGCCTTGCTGGTCGGCGCGGCAGGCGCCGCTGATACCGCCCAGGAAGAGACGGATGGCTTGGACCGCATCCTGCGCGGGGCCGTTCCCGGCATGGCGCTCGCCGATTTCCTGAAAGACCGTCCGCAGGCCTATAACGCGGACCCCGCGAAGACAAACGAACCCGTGAATCCCGAAGCGGACGCCATCAGCGTCGAGGAGCAATTCGACCGCGACCCGTTCCTGGGCCTTTGGTGTCTCGCCAATTTCGGGTTCAAGGAAGGCCGCCTCTATGAATACACGGTGATGTGGTACGACGTCGCCACGCGCGCCGACGCCCGGCTGGAGACCTTGGCCGGCGGGTGCCTGCGGCGGCATGGCGGCGCGTATCGCCGCGAGGTGATGCGGGCGGACCCGGGCGGGCGCTATGAACGCCGCGCCCCGGTCCTGGTCTGGGAATCGGGCGAACACCGGGTCCTCCTGGCGCGCATCGGCGAGAAGGACCCCGCCAAGGCGGACAAGGTCGCCCTGACTTACGCCCTGCTCCCCAAAGATGACCCATTTCTGCAGGAACATCTCATCGCGGCGACGCTGACGTCCGAAGAAATCAGCGCGGCGCACAAAGAGATGGATGAATCGCTGAAAAAAATTCTCGGCCGTCCCGGCTGGGACCAAGGCGCGCCGCCGCCGGATGCGCCATGACGGGCGCGAAACGCAGGGAAAGGATCACGGCATGGGACTGATGCTGACGGTGGCGAGTGTGCTGGGCGCGGGGATGTCGGACGGCGCGGAGGAATCGTATCTCCTTCGCGTGGCGGCGGCGCTGGAGCATTGCGGCGCGGACATCCCGGCGATGCGGGACGCCGCCGAGGCGGCCGCGGAGCGGTTGGCGGCGGGCGGGCGGCTCTGGGCGGCGGGGCAGCCCGGCATGGTGAGCGAACTGAGCGGACGCGCGGGCGGATTCATGATGCTCCGCCCGCTGGGCGGGCAAGAACCCGGCGATGGCGACGTGGTGCTCTACTTCCCGGAGCCGGATACTGAAGAGCCGGCATGGGCGCGCGGCAGCGCGCTGGTCATCCGTTTCGGCCCGTGCCCGGCATCCGCGCCCGGCTTCTGTTTCCCCAACCACGCCGAAGCGTTCCGCATTTCCCCCACACTGGCCAACGCCTTGCCGGGCTGGCTTTTCACGGGCGAATTGATAGCGGCGCTCACGCGCCTCGGTAAAATGCCGGTCATCTACGAGAGCATCGGCCTCTACGGCGGCAACGCGCGCATCGTTCAGTACCGCAACGGCGAGATTGCGTTCCATGACGAATCGCCGCCGCCCGTGGCGCACGGCGTGATCGGCAGGCGCTATGTCGAGACGATGGCCGCGATGCTGCGCCGCGTTGACCGCGAGGAGCGCGGGAAAATGGCGCGCGCCGCGGCGTGGGCGCGGGAAAGCCGGGCGCGCGGCGGGCGACTCTACATGTACAGCATGGGGCACCTCTTCCCCGACGAGGTCGAGAAGACCGCGATTGGCGGGGTCTTCCGGTCGGCGGTGTGGAACGCGGGATTCCGCGCATCGCCCAAGCCGGAAGATGTTTTCGGGGCGGACGATTTCGTGGCGCTCATCGGCTATCAGCATCCGCCGGACGACTTGCTGCGGCGGGCGCGGCCCGCGGGCGCGCGCGTGGCCTACCTCGCGCTCTACGCCGACCGCGATTTCGTCAGGGACGACGGCGTCCTCTGGATTGACCCGATGTGGCCTTGGGCCGATGCCTGCGTGCCCATCGAGGGCTACGACGTGCCGCTGCTCGCCGCGTCCGGCATCCTCAACGGCGCAATCGCCTGGGAACTCTACCGCCTGACATACGGGGAGTAAAAAACGCCCCAGTCGGTGCACAAGGCAGCGATGCCGGAAGGCGCAGACTGCCCTGTTTTCTTGCCCGTCAGTTCTTCATTCCTGTCAATGTAACCCCCTGGATGAAATATTTCTGCGCGAAGAAGAACAGTACTACGACGGGCAGCACCATAATGGTGGACGCGGCCATCAGGATGCCGAAATCGCCGCCGTGCTGGGCGCGGAAATCGAAGAGGCCGAGCGCGAGCGGAAAGAGCCGCTGGTCGCTGAGGTAAATGAGCGGCCCCATGAATTCGTTCCAGGTGCCCATGAAGGTGAAGATGCCGACGGCGGCGAGTGCGGGCTTCATGAGCGGCAGGATGATGCGCCAGTAGATCGCGGCGTAGCCGCAGCCGTCAATGCGCGCCGCCTCTTCCAGTTCGCGCGGAATGCCCTTCATGAACTGTCGCAGCAGGAAAATGAAAAATGCGCCGCCGAAAAAGGCCGGGACCCAAAGCGGTCTCAGGGTGTTGTACCAGCCGAGCGTGCGGAAGATGAGGAAGACGGGGATCATCGTCACCTGTCCGGGCAGCATCAGCGTGGCCAGCAGCAGGAAGAAGAGCGCGTCGCGTCCGGGCCAGCGCAACCGCGCAAACGCAAACGCCACCATCGAGCAACTCAAAACCTGCCCGAACACCGTCAATGTCACGAGATACGCGCTGTTGAAGATGTAATAACGCCAATACTGGCCCACGTTCCACGCGTTCCGGTAACTCTGGGTGTATTTGAACAGCGTCGCGGCAGGCAGCGAGGCGCGATCAACATGGAGGGTCATGCGCATGCAGCCGGGCGCATTGAACGCGCCGTCATGACGCGGCGCGGGCGCCAGCGGCCAGATGCCGAGGTCGCGCTCGTCGCGGCTGTCGCGATCGGACAACTTGAACGTCAGTTCCTGCCAGCGGTAGTGGCCCAGGAACAGCGCATTGCGGGAAACATAACGGCGACCGCCGAATTCCAGTGTGAACCCGAGCCGGTGCCACGACCTGTCCTGCCGGATGGGCAGGGTGATGCTGAGCAGTTCCGATTCCGGCACGGGCAGCGGCAGGTCCGCCGTGATGCCGGCGCGCCTCGTCTGCGTGAAGCCGTATTCCATAATCAGGGGCGGCGGCGATTCCGCCGCTGTCAGGGAAATCGGACGGCGCTTGAGGCGCACATCGCCGACGGGGACGGCATACGCTTCGAGCAGGGTCCGGCTTCCGTCCCCCAGGAAATGTTCCCGGCGGTCCACAGCGGTGATGAACGGGTCGCGCAACGCCACGCAGCGGAATACCGTGGTCCATACATCGTCCACGCGCCCTTCGTCCACCCGTCCGGCGAAAGCCGCCGCCAATGCCTCGTCGGGCTGTTCCCAGATGTTGGCGGGCATGCCCGCCGCGACAGTCTGCCACAGCCCCTGCGTGACGGCGGCCCGGACCTCAATCTCATGCAGGCCCGCCGGGCGTTCCGGTCCCAGTGTCGCGACGGCCCGCGCCCACAATGCCGCCTCGATGGCGGGCCAGAGCCGTTCCCAGCGGTCCCTCGGCATCCCCGCCGGTCGCTCCACGGGCTTGTAGAGTTCCGCGCTGACATAAGGCGATTGCGCAACGGCATGCGGCGTGGAGGGAATCCACTTGGGCGGATAGACGACGATTTCCTCCGGATACTTGAAACTGGTGCCCACCAGCCAGACGAACGGGAACACGAAAATGACCGAACCAAAGACCAGCATGCCGTGCACCGCGACGGACGCGCCCATTCCCTTGGGCAACGCAAACACCGCCGCCGTCGCCACTATCGCGATGACGCCGAACAGTGCGAGGAAGAACGCCGCGCCCTGGTCGAAACGGCCCAGCGTCACCGCCATCGCAATCACCGCCAGCGCGGCCAGTTCCAGGAAAATCACCAGCGCTGTCAGCAGGCGGGCCATATCATTCGCCTCCGTAATAGACCCACTTGCGGGACAGCCAGAGTTGCAACACGGTCAGCGCGCACACGATGCCGAGCAGAATCCACGCCATCGCCGACGCATAACCCATGTTGAAGTAATTGAAGGCATTGTTGAAAAGGTAATAGGCGTAAAACATGGTGGAATCGTCGGGACCACCCATCGTCATCACATACGCTTGCGTGAAGATTTGCATGGTGCCGATCACGCCCATGATCAGGTTGAAGAAGATGTAGGGCGAGAGCATGGGCAGGGTGATGTTGAAGAATCGGCGCAGCGGCCCCGCGCCGTCAATCTCCGCCGCCTCATACAGGTGATCGGGGATGCCTTTCAGTCCGGCCAGCCAGATAATCATCCCCGCCCCCGCGCCCCACAAGCCCATCAGAATAATCGCCGCCTTGGAACCCAGCAGCCACGACGGGCTTTGCAGCCACAGCGGCGGATTCGAGACGCCGAACATGCGCAGAAACGAATTGATCAGGCCGCTGGTCGGGTTGAGCACCCAAATCCAGAGGATTGAACTGGCGACCATCGGCACGATGGCCGGCAGATAGAACAGCGTGCGGTAGAATTTCATCCCCCGCACATCCGTATTCAGCAGCATCGCGATGGCCAGCCCGACGGTCATGCCCAGCGGGATGCCGATCATCATGTACGCGGTGTTGCCCAGCGACTTCCAGAACAGCGGGTCATCAAACAGCAGGCGGCGATAATTTTCCAATCCGGCCCATTCGGCGGGGTTCAGCACGTCGTAGCGGCAGAAACTGTAAATGAACGACGCGATGATCGGCCCCGCCGTGAGCAGGGAGAATCCGAAGAGCCACGGCGACGCAAAACACAGCGCGGCGCGGCTTTCCGGTGCGCGCAAGCGCCGCCACAGCGCCGGGCCGCCCCCCAGGAAAAACACGCACGCGCCCAGCGCCGCAAGCATCGCCGCCACCACCGCCGCCACGCGGCCCCAGTGCACCCGCGCATATTCCACCTCGGAATAGACGCGGTCCAGGTGCGCCTGCACCGTGCGTCGCCCCGTCTCCAGCGCTTCCGCCGGCGTCATTGCATGCCGCCACGCTTTTTCCGCCGCGCGCGCGTGCGCATCCCAAAGATACGTGCCCACCGACGTCACCGGACGATACAGCGACACATTCATCAACTCGGTGAACAGCGGGTAGTACCGCCGCACGCGGAGCGGCAAGTCGGGATTCCCCGCGATCATGGTCTCGTTGTACCATTCGTTGATGGCGGGCATGGGCGCCATGCGCGGCACATAGGCGCGGCCCCGGCTCAGGAAGAATCGCGCATTGACCTCCGCCTGGTACCGCCACATGCGCTCCGTGGTGAGAAAACGCGTGAGTTCAAAGGCGGCCCCAACTTGCCGTGCGCCACGGGGTATCGCCCAGGAGAAGCCGCCGGACCAGGTGATGACCGGGCGGCCCTTGGGCGGCGGCGCGGGCGCGACGCCGAAGCGCAGATTCGGCGCGAAGTCGGCAATAGAAGACAGAAACCAGTCCCCGTCAATTTTCATTGCGACCTTGCCGATCATGAACGGGTCGTATTCGCCGCCCTGGAAGGTGGTCTGGAAGACCTCGACCTTTTCGATGCCGCCCAGCGCGTCGTACACATCCACCATCCACGCCAGCGCCTTGACGATCCGGGGATCGTCCAGTGTGCAGGTGCGCCCGTCCTCCGACATGAAACGCCCGCCGTTCTGCCAGCCGTAGAGATAGAGCCAACTGTTGCCGAAATTCGGCGCAAACCCGATGCGGGTGATTTCCCCCTTCTCGTCGCGCTCCGTGAGTGCGATGGCGTACTCCTTGAGTTCATCCCAATCGCGCGGCGGACGCGCGCGTCCCTGTTCATCCACAAACCCGGCGCGTTCCAGCAGGTCCTCGTTGTAGTACAGCGCGCGGTCGTCGGAATTGAGCGGAATGGCGTAGACCTCGCGTTCGTCGCCCTCGCCATAACTGGCTTCCTGCCAGCAGGCATCGTAGAACTCCTCCTCGTGGATGCCGTCACAGAGTTCGCGCAATTCCTCCGCGATGGGCAGCAATTGCGCCCCGGAAGCGCCCCCGGCGATGGCGGCCAGCGCCGCATCAACCCGCCGGATGATATGACCGCCCTCGAAC
>CAZLII010000279.1:0-6399 GCA_964559065.1 uncultured Nitrospirales bacterium
CGCGGGTGCGGTTGCGGTGCAATTTGCTGAGCATGGCGCTGAACCACGATTTTTTTTCCTCGATCAACGCCCGCGCCATCGGGCTTGAGACGGCCATCGAGACCCGGTACATGAGGAGCGGCGCGGCCATGGCGGGGTCCTCCATGAGCACGGTGGCCTGGGCCTCTTCGAAATCAACCATCACCACGCCCGGCGGAATGATGTCTCTGTATTCTTCGACCGCGGGGGCCGCCTCCTGTGCAAGGAGCGGCCGCAGCACGTAGAGAAAAGTTGTCAGGCCGAGTGCGGCGGGGATCATGATGACGGCCGCCACGATCAGCGCCGTGCGCACAAGCGACGCGCCTCCCGCCGGATTCTGTTGCGGTGTCGTTTCTTGCGGTTCAGCCATGGCAGTTCACCTCAAGTCGGTTAGTTCCCGGGGAGAAACAGGCATCCCCGGCGCTTCAGATTCTTCCAGCGTTTCGGACTCTCCCTGCAATAATCCCATCTTGCGCCTGTCAACCAGTCCGCGCACATAGATTTCCACGCGCCGGTTGGCGTTGCGGCCTTCCTCGGTGGCATTGGTGGCCACGGGCTGACTTGACCCGCAGGAGATGATCTCGAATTGTTCCATGGGGATTTCGCCGACGCGCATCAACTGGCGGGCCACGGCGTCCGCGCGCGCGTAACTGAGATCGTAGTTGTCGCGAAAACGCACCGTATCGCGGAGGGGTTGCGAATCCGAATGCCCGCGCACCTCGATGAAGGTGTCGGGCAATTCAGCGAGAACCTGCGCCACGTCGCGCAGGACGGGGAATGCGTCGGCGCGGAGGGTGGCGCTGCCGATGTCGAAAAGGATGGCGCTGGGCAAATTGATCTTGAGTCCGCCCTGGGCGTCCATTTCGATTTTGACCTGGCGCTCCTTGCCCTGGATCAGCAGTTGGCGCTGGAGCCTGCGGGCCGCCTGCTCCATTTCCTCTTTCCGCTGGCGCATGGTGCGCGGATATGTGGCCACGACGCTGCTGTGGGTGGGCAGCACGCCGAGCGCGCCCTGAAGGGAAAGCAGCGCCTCCTTGAAAGCCTCTTCGCTGATCGTCGAGAAGGACAGGAGCAGCACGAAGAAACACAGGAGCAGGCTCATCATGTCGCCATAGGTGACCACCCACGACGGCGCGCCTTCGGCTTCGGGTTTTTTCTGTCTTGCGCGGGGCATCTCAGCGTTTCGTCCCGATGCGTTCGCGGATGTCAGGCGACACGAACGCCTTCAGTTTCTGTTCCACCACCCGGGGATTGTCGCCGGACTGGATGGACAGAATGCCTTCGATGATGATTTCCTTTTGCAGCAGTTCCAGCGCGGTGCGCACTTTCAGTTTGCCCGCCGTGGGCAGGAAGATCACGTTCGCCATCAAGGCGCCATAGAGCGTGGTCAGGATCGCCACGGCCATGCCCGCGCCGATGGTGGAGGGGTCCTCCATGGTGGCCAGCATCTGCACCAGCCCGATGAGCGTGCCGATCATGCCGAAGGCCGGCGCGTAGAGCGCCATGCCGCCGAGGATGGATTGCCCCATCGCGTGGCGGTCCTCCATGAACGCGATCTCCGTGGTGAGGATATCCTTGATGAGTTCCGGGGCGGTGCCGTCAATGGCAAGTTGAATGCTGCGCTGCAGAAACTCGTCCCCCGCGTTGGCGGCGTGGCTTTCCAGCGCGAGGATGCCCTCGCGGCGCGCCACGGTGGCGAAGTCAACCAATTTTTCAATGAGCCTTTCGGGGGTGGCCGCCTTCTGGATGAACGAGTTCTTGGCCGTGTTGAACACGCTGAGCACTTCGCCCAGGGGGAAATTGATGAGGGTGGCGGCGATGGTGCCGCCGATAACGAGCACCAGCGAGGGCGGGTTGATGAAAATCGCAATGTTCCCCCCCATTACGATGGTGATGGCGACCAAGAAGATGCCGGATACAAAACCGATAATTGTTGCGATGTCCATACACTTCACCCCGTAACTGTTCGCGTCCGCCCCTCCCGCTGGCGGGGGCCGTTGCATGCGGCTATTCTAACACCCGCTATTCCGCGTCGTCCATGACGGCGGATGCCATGCGCCATTGCCGGTTGACACCGGCCCGACGGATTCCGCACACCCGCCGGACACAACGCGCCACCCGCGGGACGCGGCCCGAAGACCGCGCCCCGCGAGAACGCGACGACAACTTCACTTTTTCAGCGCGACCCGGCGACGCCTTTCGGCGCGCCGCGCCGGTGTACGCCATCATATTGGATTATCGGACGAGATTGACGGTTTCTTGAAGAATGGTGTCCGCTGCGGTGATCGTGCGGGCGTTGGCCTGGAAACCGCGCTGAGTGATGATCAGGTTGCTGAATTCGCGGCCGAGGTCCACGTTGGAGTTCTCCAGCACGCCGCCGGAGACCGATCCGCGCCCGCCGGTTTCCGGCGGGCCGATCTGGGCGGTGCCCGACGCGGGCGTCTCCCAGAACATGTTGTTGCCGCCCCGGGTCAGCCCGCCGACATTCGAGAAGGTCGCGAGCGCCACTTGGGCGATCACGCGGGTGAGACCGTTGCTGAACACGCCATTGACCTGGCCGCCGCCGCCGATGTTGAAACTCTCCAGAATCCCGCGTGCGAAACCGTCCTGGTTCCGCAACGTGATGTCGCTGGCGACATCCGTCCCGCTCGACAACTGCGTCACGGCGGAGAAATCCACGGTGAAGTCCAGATCGTCGGGCAGCGAACCGGTGGCGTTCATCAACGCGCCGGCAATGTTGATGTTTCCGGTCGTACCGGCGGGCAGGGTGCCGTCGGTCTGAAAGTCTAGGTTGCCGCCGCCCACCACCGTCACGCCGGCGGTCGGAGAATCATAGGTGGCCTCCCAAGACCAGCGGTTTTCCGGGATGGCCTCCTTGGTGTAGGTGACCGTCACTGTTTGCGCGGTGCCCAGGGAATCATAGACCACGAAACTGCGTTGCACGCTGGTCGGTGGGACGCTGGTTGCATCGGCATTCAGATTGCCGATCATCGTCGCGACAGTCGTGGCGCGGACAATGCCGATGCCGCTCAGCGGAATCACAATGTCCTGCGGCGGGGTGTTGGTATCAATCACCCCCTGCGTATCGGCAAGATAACCCTGCACGCGCATGCCGGTGGCCGGCTCAATCAGCAGGCCGTTGGCGTTGAGCGAGAAGGAACCGTCGCGGGTGAAGCCCAGCCGGGACCCGTCCGAAAGCACAAAGAAGCCGCTGCCCTGGATGGCAAGGTCGGAGGACAGGCCCGTCGTGAGCAGCGAACCCTGCTGGAAATCCACGTCAATGCTGGCGATTTTCACGCCCAGCCCGATCTGCTGCGGGTTGGTGCCGCCGAAGGCGCCCAGCGGCGCGGAGCCGCCCTGCAGCGTCTGGGAAAACAAGTCCTGGAACAACACCCGAGAACTCCGATACCCGATGGTGTTCACGTTGGCGATGTTGGCGGCAACCGCGTCGAGACGCCGTTGATGCGCCTGCAATCCGGTCACGCCCGTGTAAAGCGCTATGCTCATGGGAAGGTCTCCTTTAGGGGTTGGGCCGCGTCAGTCGGTCGGCGGCCTGCGGGCCTCCCCAAGCGGGGTCCGGCCCTGATGAAATGGCTGTGGTCGGCGCTTCCGGACTTTCCGAAAGCACCACCGCGCTGTCTATGTTGGTGAAGACGGTTCCCGCCGCTTCGTCAGCGGCCATGACCGTGATCACCGTCCGATTGGGGATATTGACGACAAGGGCTGTGCGGTCAATCAGCAACAGCGATTCGCGGCAGCCTTTCGCCGCGGCGAGGTCCACCGCGTCGCGGATGCGCGCCAGGTCTTCCTCGTTCAACACGATGCCGCGCCGTTCGATGCGCTGCATTGCATGCGCCGAGAAACGAATGTCCCCGCTGCGCCGCACGGCGGCGGACAGCACCGATGCGAAAGCGGCGCCGGACGAACCGGCGGTGGCGCGCCGCGCCGGCGCTTCCGGCGGCGATATGCCGGTGTTCGGTTGGATTTCCCGGATCATCGCGCGCCCTCCGCCTCCGCTTCCGGCGGGACTTCCGCGTCCGACGGGGCCTCGGCGAAAATCGCCAGGACGCCGGTCATGGGCATGATCCGTCCGTCCACCCGGAGCAAGACGATGCTGCCGTCCAGGGTGACGGCATCTACGAGTCCGCTGGCAAATTCACCCGATCTGGTGATGCCCTCGACGTGCTTGCCGAGCAGCCCCTGCGCCGCGATGAAATTCGACTGGTCAATGTTCCCGGCCATCAGTTCCATCTGCGTCCTGAACTCCGTGTTCAGGCTCGTCATCTGCTCCAGGGCCGCGAATTGCGCCAGTTGCGTCACCATTTGCGCGTTGTCCATCGGACTTGTCGGGTCCTGGTTCTGCATCTGCACCACCAGCAACTGCAGAAAGGCGTCCCGGTCCAGTTCTTTCTTTACGGTTCGGACGCCTTGTTCGGAAACCACGGCCGCCTTTGCGGCAGTCGCCGCAGCACTCTCGTCCGATTTGGCCGCCACGCCCCGGAGCAGGCCCGCCAACTTCGCGCGCAGATTCGCGGTCACGGCATCCACCGCCGCCTTGCGCTGCGCCGCCGTCGGCGTGAGGGTTCCCGCCGCGTTCGCCCGAAAGGTCACTAAGGCATTCATGATGTTTTTCGCTCCTTCTGCGCGGATTCGCGATCCGCGCCGGTTCACACAAATACGTTGAGTACGCCGTGATGCGGCCAGCCGCGCCCGCGCGCGTGTTCCGCCGCCGTCTCCTGCGCGCCGTCATACGGCGCGCGGCCGGGTGACGCCCAGCGGATGTGCTGCGGGACCGCCTCCTGGGGATGACGGCCGCCCTGGCCTGCGTCCTGGCTCATGCTCGCCGCAATGTCCACCCGCGTCACTTCGATGCCCTCGCGGGCAAGACTCTGACGGAGGTCGTGGACTTGCGCCTGGATGCTCTCGCGCACCGCCGGATTCGCCGAGACAATGCGCACGAACATCTCCTCGCCCTGCGCAAGCACTTCCACGCGCATTTCGCCCAGCGACTCCGGCACAAGCCGCACGGTCAGGCTGCGGTCGCCGCCCTTCGACGCCAGGTAGCGGACACTCCTGACCGCCGCCGCGCCGATGGATTCCATTCCAACGGGGGCTTGGGGCCGCGCCGGGCTTTCCGCCACTGCCGGCGCCACACCGCGCGCCGCGCCGGTCACCCACGATGCGACTGCGACCGAAGCGCCCGCGCGCGCCGCCTCCGGCGCGCCCTCGCTGCGTAATGGCAAAGCGTCTTTGACTCCGGGAAGATGGTCATCCTGAAGTGAAAGCCGCTCCTCATGACCGGGCAACGGCGCTTTCAGCGATACGATCGTGACGTCTGCGTCCTGGATGCGGACCGCCGCTTCGGGCGCATCCGCGCCCTGGCCTGTCGCCGCAGCAATACGCAGCGGCGGTGATGCCGCCGTGCGCGATGCGGCGTCCGGGGGATCCGGGGATGTGTCGGGCGACGACAGGTCGGCGGCCTGCGTCGGCGAGACCGCATCAAGGACTCCCGGAACACCCGCAGCGGAGGTCCCGGTTGTCGCCACAGACGCTGGATTGGGTTGCACACCTGTCTCCGATGCGCCCGGCGCACATGAACCAAGGGGCACTGCGCCTGGCATATTGGCATTCAACTCCGAAGCCGCGGAACCATAACGTCCGCCTGATTGACTGGAAGCGTTCAGGCCCATGAATGAAAGCGCCGCAAGAAGCGAAGCGTTTCCCTTCACGGGGCCATCCATCGCGCCAGGTGATCGCGCGGTCGCCGCGCCGAGCACTGCGGCCAACCATGCGCCGGACTCCGACGTGTCCGTCATGGGGACATTGCCCATTGTCATGGCGGCTGCCGCCGCCCAATGGCCCGCATCGCCTGCGGTCATCGCCGATGCCGCTGCGTCGTCCGCATCGGGTTCCGGAGCGTTCCCCGGAGCGGATGCAGACGCATCCGTTTGCGATGTTTCCGCTGCTGGAATTGCCGGGAGAAGCCCAAATTCCAGCAACGCTTCCCGCATTGCGGCGAAGACCGCCGCGAAATTCAGGCTGTCCACTGGCGCAGACAATGCCTGGGGCGGATGCGCCGAGGACATTGACGGCACCGGCGTTTCCTGGGGGAACAACGGCATGATTTCCATGTTCATATCATCATCACCTCCTTTCTGTGGGACAGTTTTCAGCGCACATTGCGCGCCTGATGATTCATCCGCAGATAGCGGGAATCGTTGAAAACAATGCATGCAGGTTGCAGTTCTGACAGGGTCGGACTTGTCGGACGAGTCGGACGAGTCGGACCGGGGCACAGTTCTGGAGTACAGGCTTCAGCCTGTAAGATTCTTGGAGACCTTCGGTCTGATTTGTGTCGCGGTCAGGAGACCGGCCACAACG
>CAZLII010000280.1:0-6371 GCA_964559065.1 uncultured Nitrospirales bacterium
CTATGTGATCACGGGCCGGGCGCTGGTCGCGCCCATCCGCGCGGCGGGGGTGGGCGTGCCGGACGCGAATGTCGTGGCGGAGCCGTGTAAGCGGAACACCTCGGGCGCGCTGGCCTACATCGCAGCGCATCTGCTGGCGACGATTCCCGACGCGGACCCGGCGCGGCTGTCGCTTGCGGTAACCACGGCGGACCACCGCATCGGCGACGTGGACGCCTTCTGCGCGGCGCTGCGCGCCGCGATGGATACGGCGGAATCGCGTGATGCGCTGGTGGTCTGCGGCATTCCGCCGCGACATCCGGAGACGGGCTTCGGCTACATCCAGGCAGCGCCGGGCGATGCCGCCGACGTGGTGCGGCCGGTGCGCGCGTTCCATGAGAAGCCCGACCTCGAGAAGGCGCGGGCCTTTGTGGCGTCCGGGGATTATTTCTGGAACAGCGGGATGTTCTTTTGGAAACTCGACGTCTTCCTCCGGGAATTGGACGCGGTCCGCCCCGCGCTGTCAGAAGCGGTCCGGAACATGGCGGCGGCGCTGCGCGCGGGGGATACGGCACGCGCGGAGGCAGTCTTCGACGAGTTGGAAGACATCTCCGTTGACTACGCGCTGATGGAACATGCGCATAATGTCTGGATGGTGCGCGGAGATTTTCCCTGGGAGGACGTGGGCGCGTGGCCCGCGCTGGACGCGGTGCTGCCCGGGGATGCACAGGGCAATGTCGCGCGCGGCAATCCCGTCCTGCTGGACTGCGAGGACTGCGTGGTGTTCAACGATGCGGGCGAAGCGGAGATGGCAGTGGGCGCAGTGGGGCTGCGCGGCATGGTGGTGGTGGCGACGCGCGACGCCGTGCTGGTCATCCCCAAGGAACGCGCACAGGAAGTGCGGCGCATTGTCGCGGAATTGAAGGCGCGCGGCGCGGCGCAGTTGTGATACGCAAAGCGACCGAGTAACCGTTCACGGGCGCATAATGAATGGGATTTCAATGGTTTCGTGCTCATTTCGCAAAAACGAGGGACAGACCCGTCTCGTCCGCCACGGGCGGACTCGCTTTGGTCAGCCCCGTTTTTGCTCTGTGTTCTTGCTATTTTCCTGTAGTTTGTGATGGTTTTTTCCTGTGAACGGTTTGCGACCAGCAACGGAAAACGAATGGAACGACATGAATCCGAAGAACTATCTGATTGACATGGACGGCGTACTGGTGCGGGGGCGCACGGTGATTCCCGAAGCGCCGGAATTTCTGCGGCAGTTGCGGGAGAAGAACGCGCGCTTCTTGGTGTTGACCAACAATCCGCTGTTCACCCCGGGCGACCTGTCGCACCGCCTGCGCCTGACCGGCCTGGACATCGCCCCGGATCACATTTTCTCGTCGGCGATGGCGACCGCCATGTTTCTTCAGACGCAGAAGCCCGGAGGTTCCGCGTATGTCATCGGAGAAAGCGGCCTGACCAGCGCCATCCACCAGGCGGGCTACGTCATCACGGACCAGCGCCCGGACTACGTCGTGCTGGGCGAAACCCACTCCTACAGTTTCGAGGCGGTGACCCGCGCCATCCGGCTCGTGGCCGACGGCGCGCGCTTCGTGGCGACGAATCCCGACCCCGCCGGGCCGACAGAGGACGGGATCGTGCCCGCCTGCGGCGCGATGGCCGCGCTGATCGAAAAAGCCACGGGTCGCGCCCCGTTTTTCGTCGGCAAGCCCAATCCCTTCATGATGCGAAGCGCACTGAAATACCTCGGCGTCCACTCCGAAAACACCGTCATGGTCGGCGACCGCATGGACACGGACATCATCGCCGGCGTCGAGTCCGGCCTGGAAACCATCCTCGTGCTCACCGGCGTCACCACCCGCGAGATGGTGGACGCCTTTCCCTACCGCCCGACCCACATCCTGCCCTCCGTGGGCGCCATAACGATCTAGCGCCACCCTTCGATCAGCCATCCTCCCTGGAAAAACTACGGCTGGGTCCTCTCGATTCATAAAATCATACAGAATCGTATGTTTTGCTTCCTGCAACAGGAAATGGACCTTCCATTTTCAGTCGTCCGATAAGCGATTTGTGTTTCCAGACAAGAAGGCATATTCCTTTTATCTCCTTGAAAAAAAACATCTTGTGTGAATTTTCGGTGTGTGGCCTTTCGATTCACCAAGGATCGCAGGCATGTTGGCACAAACATTGCACCTTACCTGATGGACTGTCTCAAGTCCGGACAAGGCGGAAGATGCATACGCGAGCAACGAAGGAGCGCAACCCAGCATGAGATCATCATTTCTTGGGAAAAATGGCAGAAGCGCCATGACCATGACGGCCGTGATATTGGCGTTGTTGGCGCCGGCAGGCGCGGCGATGGCGTCGGATGCGGGCGACGCGATCATCACGAACCAGGTGATAATGGATACCGTATGGGTGATGATCGCAGGCTTCCTGGTCTTCTGGATGAATGCGGGTTTCGCCTTCGTCGAGTCGGGCTTCTGCCGCTCGAAGAATGCCGTGAATATCCTGGCGAAAAACTTCATTGTCTTTGCGATTTCGTGCCTGACCTTCTGGGCGACGGGTTTCGCGCTGATGTTTGGCGATGGTTTCGCGCTGATGGGGCTGAAGGGCTTTTTCCTGGCCGGTGCGGACAACAGTCCCGCGATCGAGGAGGCCTATCGGGGCGTGTACTCGGCGATCTCATGGGCCGGGGTGCCGCTGGAAGCGAAGTTCTTCTTCCAACTGGTGTTTGCGGCGACCGCCGCGACCATTGTGTCCGGCGTGGTGGCGGAGCGGATCAAGTTCCAGGCATACATTCTGTTCTCGGCGTTGCTGGTGGCGATCATGTATCCCATCACCGGGCACTGGATTTGGGGCGGCGGCTGGCTGAGCGACATCATGGGCACGAGTTTCAGCGATTTCGCGGGGTCCACCGTGGTGCACAGCGTGGGCGGCTGGGCTGGATTGGTGGGGGCGGTGATATTGGGGCCGCGCCTGGGCAAGTACAAGCAGGACGGCAGCGTCAGCCCGATTCCGGGCCACAACATGGCCATGGCGACGCTGGGCGGGCTGATTCTCTGGCTGGGCTGGTTCGGGTTCAACCCCGGCAGCACGATGGCGGCGGACCCGGTCGCGATTGCGCACATCGCGGTGACCACCGCGATGGCGGCGGCGGCCGGCCTGATGGCGGCGTGTCTGTACGCCTGGTTGCGCGTGGGCGCGCCCGACCTCAGCATGATGATCAACGGCTGCCTGGCAGGGCTGGTGGCCATCACCGCTCCGTGCGACGGCGTGAGCGTCTTCGGCAGCGTGATCATCGGCCTGATCGCCGGCGTCCTGGTGGTGGAAGCGGTGCTGTGTTTCGATAAGATGCATATTGACGACCCTGTGGGCGCGCTGTCGGTGCATCTGGTCAATGGCATCTGGGGAACCTTGGCCGTAGGGCTGTTCAATCTGGAGACAGGTCTGCTCTACGGCGGCGGCATCACGCAACTCATCGTGCAGGGCATCGGCGTTGCGGCGGTGGGCGCATTCACCGTTCTCGTCTCGCTCGCGCTTTGGCTGCTCACAAAAGCGGTCTTCGGGCTGCGCGTCAGCACAGAAGAAGAATACATCGGCCTCGATATGAGCGAAATGGGCATCGAAGCCTACCCGGAAGACGTAACCACGTCGGAATATCGCATGGCACAGGGCGCATAGACTCCCTCTCAATTCCCTTGTAAAGGCGCCGTCGGCGGCCCATCGTCGGCGGCGCGCCGTCTGTTTGGGAAAATGCCTGCGGATCGCATATGATGCTGTCCAGCCGCCGGCGCGGCGGCGACCTATCTCACGGAAACATCGGGCGCGCGGGAACGCGCCCGCGGGAGGAGCACCATCATGAAAGTCGGCATGTTGACGGCGCCGTTCGCCAAGGAGAGCCTGGAGGTCGTGCTGGATTTCGCCGAGTCGGCGTCCATTCCCTGTCTGGAAGTCGTAACCCAGCCCGGCGGCAAACACATTGACCCGGACAAACTTACCCCCAAGCGCGTGAAGGCCATTATGGATGCGCTCGATGAGCGCATGCTGGAAATCAGTTCGCTGGCCTACTACACCTGCGACATCACCAACCCCAAACTGGTCGGCAAGGTGCAGGCGCAGGCGAAGAAGACCATTGACGCGGCGGTCAAACTCGGCGTGCCCGTCGTGTGCATGCTCAGCGGATTTCCCGCCGAAGGCATGAGCAAGATGGACACCATCCGCAAGGTGCTGCCCAAAGCGTTCAAGCCGATCCTCGCGCACGCGCGCAAGAACAAAGTAAACATCGCGCTGGAGAACTGGTTCCAGACCTGCCTGCAGGGGATAGACACCTTCGAGGCGCTCTTCGAGGCGATACCCGACGCGAATTTCGGGTTGAACTACGACCCCTCGCACCTCTACCACCAGGAGTGCGACCACCTGCTGCCGGTCTCGATGTTCAAAGACCGCGTCTTCCACACGCACGCGAAGGACACGCTGGTGGACAAGGCCAAGCGCGCGCGCACGGGCATCTACGCGAACGGCTGGTGGCGCTATGTCATCCCCGGATTCGGCAACATCAACTGGGGCGAATACGTGAGCCACCTGCGCGCCAACGGCTACGACGGCGTGCTGAGCATCGAGCACGAAGACGGCACGCAGACCCGCGAAGAAGGGTTTATGCGCGGCGCATGGTACCTGGAGCAGTTCTGTTAAGACGTTCCTTATTGCGGCGCAGATGATTCGGGGCGATCGGTCTGATCCGACTGCTCGGTCCGATTTCTGTCAATCCACCAAAGCAAGGCCGATTTCGTTGTTGAGCGCGAAGCCTGTCTGTGTCGGGCGAATGGATTCGGCATCCTCGATCAACAGCCCCCGGCGAATCAGCGCGTCGCACTGGGGGCCGAAATCCTCGCGCACATCGTATCCAAAGCGCCGCCGGTAGTAGGTTTTGGACAGCCCCGCGCGCAAACGCAAGTGTTGTATCAGGGTTTCAACGCGAATTTCACGTTCGCCCAGGCGCAGGCATTCCGCCTTTTCCCCCGGGTTCGCCAGATATTGCGCCGTTTCGGGATGGTTGCGCGCGCGGATGCCATTCAGGAAGGAATACGCGCCCGTGCCGAATCCCACGTATTCCTCGTTGCGCCAATAGACCAGATTGTGGGCGCACTGGAAACCCGGCTTGGCGTAGTTGGAAATTTCGTAGTGGTCGTGGCCGGCGAGTGCGGCTTCCGCCCGGCGATAGAGCGCAAGCCATGTTTCCTCACCGACGGCATCGTCCGCGCGGCGCTCAAACGGTGTGCCCGGCTCGTAGGTCAGGCCATACGCGGCGACATGCGGCGGCGCAATGGCCGCGCACGCGGCGAGGGTATCCTCCCATGCCTCCAGCAGCGGCGCGCCGAAAATCAAGTCCATATTCCAGTTTGCGAAGCGCTCGGCGATGATGGCGCAGGCGCGCCGCGCCGTGTCCGCATTATGGCGGCGGCCCAGATAACGGAGCACGCGGTCTTCGAAATGCTGCACGCCAAGGCTCACGCGGTTGATGCCGACGTCCCGCCACGCATCCGCCAGGTCCGCTGTCACGTCGTCCGGATTGGCTTCCAACGTGATCTCCGCGCCCGAAGTCAGATGGAACTGGTCGCGGACGGCGTCGAGGACACGCGCCAGCGCGCCCGGCGACAAGAGCGACGGCGTGCCGCCGCCGAAGAAGACACTGCGGACCACATCCGCTCCCATGACAACACCGTTATTCCCGCAACACGTATGTTGTTCACGCTTCAGCGTGCCGGGTTCCGCACCCCTTCGGTGTGGAGACTGGAGACCTTCGGTCTGCGCGGCGGCACGGTCGGGAGACCGGCCGCAGCAGGCAGAAGAGCAGGAATGAGCGGCGTCGGGCGATTGGCCGGATTGAACATCCGGCATTCTGTCTCGCGACAGTGCCGGGTATTCGCTTATCTCGCGGATGAGCGCATTGACATATATCTCCGGCGGCTCACCGGAGACGGCCTCGCTCACGAAATCGCAGTACGGGCATCGCGTTCGGCAGAACGGGATATGCATATACACGGCGATCATGCGTTCACGCCCATGTGGCGATTCCCAATAATCCAATATACAATTTTGCGCCCCTTTGGACTGCGGCGGCTTGCCGCCGCTTTCATGCGCCCAGGCTTGCCTGAGAGCGTCCGGCGTCCTCGCCGGTCTGGCTTATGCCAGGCGTCGTGCGCGTCGCGGCGGCCACCACAGCGCCACGGCCACCCCTGCAATATCCTGTTCCGCCACCCAGCCCAGGATGCGGCTGTCCAGCGCCTCATACGCGTCAGGGTCCCGCGGCGCATCCGACAAAATGAAATAGTGGTCTTCCGGAATCGCGCAGTGGTTCCGGTTGCGCGATCGGCCATAGACGG
>CAZLII010000281.1:0-6345 GCA_964559065.1 uncultured Nitrospirales bacterium
GTCTGTAATTGCGGTATGCGGTTCTCCCTTATCAGCATACGCACGGCGGGCGTATTGAACATAACCTCGCAGGCGGGAACGCGGCCAATGCCGTCTGCACGCGGCAGAAGGCGCATCGCCATGATTGCCCGAAGATTGATGGCAAGCGCAGACCGCACCTGGTCGTGCTGGTTGGATGGGAAGAGGTCTATGATGCGGTCCACGGTCTGCAAGACATTCGTCGTGTGCAACGTGCTGAAGACGAGGTGGCCGGTCTCGGCGGCGGCGATGGCGGCCATGAAGGTTTCCAAGTCGCGCATTTCGCCGATGAGGATCACGTCGGGGTCCTGCCGCATCACCGATTTCAGCGCCGACGAGAAGTCCTGCGTATCAATGCTGATCTCACGCTGGTTGATAACGGCTTTGCGGTCCGCATGCACATACTCGATCGGGTCTTCAATGGTGACCACATGACAACGGCGATTGTCGTTGATGTAATCAACAATCGAGGCAAGGGTCGTTGATTTTCCACTGCCGGTGGTGCCGGTGATAATTATCAGCCCACGATACATGGTGGCAAAACGCACGGTGACGGGCGGCAGATGCAATTGCTCGAAGTTCAAAATCTTGGTCTTGATGCGGCGCATGACGATGGAAATGGTGCCGCGCTGTCGGAACACGTTCACCCGAAATCGTCCCACACCCTTTTCGGTGAAAGAAAGGTCCACTTCCCCGCGCCTGGCGAAGTACTTCTTCTGTTCTTCAGTGAGGATTATTTCCACAAACGCATCAATGGTTTCCTTCGGGAGGGGATCCAACCCAGTGGGCGTGATTTCCCCGTCAATGCGCAAGTAGGGCTGGCTCGCGGTCTTCAAGTGAATATCTGAAGCATCTTTCTGCACCACCCGCTGCAGCAACTTGGTCAACTGGTCTCGCACTACTTCCTCTCTTTCTGTTGCTGCATTCGTTTCCGCAGAAACGACGGCACCCGGAAATCGTCCGCCTCTTCCGTGGGGGCAGGTTCCTGAGGCTGTCCCAAATCGGCGGGGAAGAGTTCCTGTTCTACCGGAGCGGCAGGGCCTTTACCCGTATCCTTGCGCGTTTCGTCGGCTGTCTTGGATTTTTCTACTGTGGAAGCCGACGTTTTGGCGGCGCGCTCCGGCGGCGTAACAGTCGCGCCGGCCGTAGCGGGTTCGCCGGCCAGGAAAGATTCCGAGACGCCTTTGGGGAAGCCCGCCGCGATGACAGTGACCTGAAGTTCAGGCCGTTCGTCTTCGTCTATTACCGCGCCGAAGATGATGTTCGCATCCGGGTGCGCAGCCTTTTTCACCGTGGTCACCGCGAGTTGCACCTCGCGCATGCCGATGTCGCAGCCGCCCTTGATGTTCACGATTACTCCCATCGCGCCATTGATGTTGGACTGTTCGAGCAGCGGGCAAACAATGGCCTCCTCTGCGGCGAGCACGGCGCGGTTCTCTCCTTCGGCGGCGCCGATGCCCATCAGGGCGCGCCCGCGCGCCTGCATGACGGTGCGCACATCTGCGAAGTCCAGGTTGATCAATCCCGGTACGGTGATGAGTTCGGAAATGGCGCGAACGCCGTTGGCCAGCACTTCATCGGCCATCGAGAATGCCTGCAGGAACGACATGTTGCCCTGACACAGGGCCGCCACGCGGTCATTGGGCACCACGATCAGCGTGTCCACATGTTTTTCCAAATCCGTCAGCCCTTTCATTGCATTGGCCATGCGCTCTTTGCCCTCGAAACCAAAGGGCAGGGTGACGATGGCGACGGTCAGCGCGCCGCCGCTCCGCGCCTCTTCCGCCACGATGGGGCTTGCCCCTGTGCCTGTCCCACCTCCCAGCCCGGCGGTGAGAAAGACCATGTCGGCCCCGGCAAGCATTTCACGAATCCGCTCGCGGTCTTCCTCGGCCGCTTTCAGGCCGATATCCGGCTTCGCGCCGGACCCCAGGCCGTTGGTCAACTGGACGCCGATCTGCAGGCGCGTGCCCGCGGGCGAATGCTTCAGCGCCTGGGCGTCGGTGTTGATGGTGATGAATTCCACGTCGGAAAGACCGGCCTGGATCATCCGTCCGATGGCGTTGCCGCCGCCGCCGCCGATGCCGCACACCTTGATGACGGCGCGCTGATCAAATGACTGGAATTCATCTGACATTCCGATGCTCATGATGATGCTCCCGTAAACGCGCCCCTCTGGGCGGTTGATATTAGCACCTTGTCCGTGTCGGGAACAAATGATTTCAACGCATCATTTGCAGGCCAAATCGCTGCCGAACCGCAAATCCAGATACTCCGTGCAGGGCAACGCGCCCTTCATCTCGCGCCACAGCACATAGAAACGCACGGCCTGCGCCTCAAAATCGCGGCGTCCCCAGCGCACTTCAAAGGGAATTTCATCAAAGTAAGTGTAAACGGCGTTCGGCGATTGGGCGGCGATTTCCGCCAAGGTCAGGAACTCCGCCAACGGCGACTCGGAAAACGCCTTCCATGTCGCCATCGCCGCCGTAAATGCGGGATGCTCCACGCGGTCACCGGGTTCAATCGGTCCCATCTCCGGGATGCCGGTAATCAGCGCGCCGACCGGTGCCGCTTTGCGGTCCAGTTCCCGCAGCACCAGGCCGTCACCGTTCACCTCAAACGCGCGGTTGTTCACCAGCAGCGTCGCCGACGCCTCATGCTCTTCTATGCGGATAATGACGGTGTCCGGCAACATCCGGCGCACAGCAGCGTGTTTCACATAGGGTATCGCTTCAATCCTCCGGCGGATATCCTCGACGCTGGCCTGCCAGAGATTGTCCGATTCCTTAATGCCCGCCGCCTGGCGGATGCTTTCCAAATCCAGCGCATGGACACCCTCCACCTGGATGCGTTTCACGGTGAATCGGGGGGACTCCTTCATGTATTGCGTGAAGGCGTGGCCCAGTCCGGCAATGAGCGCAAACAGCGCAATCAGGCGCAGTCCAACGAGAAACATGCGCCGTCGCCGTTGCCGCAAGGCGCCGCGTCGGACTCGAACACCCCCGTTGTCCTGCTTCATGCTCCCGTCCCCAATGCTTCCAACAACGGACCCGCAATCCGGTTGATATTGCCCGCGCCGAGAATCAGCACCAAGTCACCGTCCCTTAGTTCAGGCGCCAAATGGCGCGGCACGGTGTCCATGTCGCGCACCAGTTCCACCGTGTCGCAGCCCTGCGCGTGCGCGGCATCCACGATCAGCCCCGCATCCACGCCGGGCATCGGCTCTTCCCGTGAAGCATAGATGTCCGTAACGATTACGCGGTCCACCCCCGCCAGCACGCGCGCGAATTCTTCGCACAGGAACTTGGTGCGGCTGTAGAGATGTGGCTGGAATACGCAGATGGTCCGCGCCGGCTCCAGCCACCTGACCGCTTCCAGGGTACTCGCGATTTCCGTGGGATGATGCGCATAATCCTCCACCACCTGAACGCCGCGCCGTTCGCCGCAGACCTGAAGCCGCCGCCGCACACCGTCAAAAAGACGCAATCCCTCGGCGATCAGCCCGAAGCGCATACCCAGGCACAGCCCCACCGCGCAGGCCGCCAGCGCATTGCGCACGTTATGCGTGCCAATCGCGTTGAATTCCAGTGTTCCCAACAGCCCGAAGACCGGCAGACGCTCGTCCTGCGCCGTCACGTCCACCTGCGTGCGCAGGCGCGGCAACTGCCGCGCCTTGGGCTGCGCGGCGTCCGGCGCGACCAGCCGGATATTCGTCCCGCGCAACGACACGTCCGCGCCCAGCCCGTAGGTGATACAGACGCTCTCAATATCCTCCAGAATCGTGCGCGTGTTCGGATCATCGCCGCAGACTATCGAATAGCCGTAAAACGGCACGTCGTTGCAGAAATCCGTGAAGGCGCGTTGTATGCGGTCAATGGTGCCGTAGTATTCCAGATGCTCCGCGTCAATGCTCGTCACCACCGCAATCGTAGGATGCAGGCGCAGGAACGATCCGTCGTGCTCATCCGCCTCCGCCACCAGATAATCGCCCGTGCCCCATCGCGCGTTCGTGCCGCTCCTGTGCAGAATGCCGCCCACGATGCTGGTCGCCCCGATATTCGCGCGGTCCAGAAAAGCGCTGATCATGGACGTCGTGGTCGTCTTGCCGTGCGTCCCGCCCACCGCCACGGCATTCGGCTTGAGGCGAATCAAATCCGCCAGCAATTCGCTGCGATGGATCACAGGAATGCGCCGTTCCCGCGCCGCGACCACTTCCACGTTGTCCGGCCCCACCGCCGCCGATACCACCACTATCCCCGCGTCGCCGATGTGCTCCGGCGCATGGCCCTCAAGAAAGCGCAATCCATATTGCCGCAGCCGGTCGGTGATTTCCGATGCCTTCAGGTCTGACCCCGACACCTCATAACCCAGATTCAACAGAATTTCGGCCAGACCGCTCATGCCTATCCCGCCCACGCCGACAAAATGCACTTTGCGTTTCAGGCCGTTCATCCGCCTTACCTCTCAAACCCAATATCTTGTGGTGTTGGGGATTCTAGCACAAAAATCCCACAAGGTAAAGGGGAATCGAATGCGGTGTGCGGAATGCGGAATGCGGAAGGGTCAATCTGTTTGACAGCCTCGGATTTTTTTCTAATTACGAAGATCGCCCCGGCAGCCTGCGAAAACACAAGCAAAGCAAAAACGAAGAAAAATGGGACTGACACCAGCGAGTCGCCGAGCGAGACGTGTCTGCCTTGAGATTTTCTGCCTTGAAAACTTCCCGCATTTTCATCGTTAACGGGAGAGGCGAAGCCTCATGTCCGACTGCCTTTGTCATTTCGAGCGAAGCGAGAAATCTTGGTCTGTTGTGAAGATTTCTCGCTTCGCTCGAAATGACAACGCTACGCTCGAAATGACAACACTACGCTCGAACGTGGGAATGACGAAACGGGCGAAAGGACCTGCGGTCAAACATATGCCCAAGCGTCGGAAAGGCGCTCACGCCAATCGGCTAAACAGTTACAAATTCGCCAACAAGAGCGTTCCCAATTTAATTTGGGAACAAGGGGAAACACATGCAGGATGCCCGTGCCACGATGGATTACAGTGGGTTTTGCAAGAGCCTCCATGGAATAGGGATTGGGGCGTCAGACCTCGCCGAGTTCGACTTTGGTGTGCGCCCAGTGTTCGGTGCGGAAGACGGCGAAAGTGAGCGCGAGGCGGGCGGTGTGGCTGATGAGGAGGGCCATCCAGATCTTCTGGGTGTCGAGCGCGCCGAGAGCGAGGAAGCACGTGCAGATGCCGAGCAGGATGACAATTTGGGTGAAGAAGGCGATGTACATGGGGATTTTGGTGTAGCCGGCGCCTTGGATGCCGCCGGTGAGGCCGAGGGTGGCGGCGAGCATGACGCCGGAAATGGCGAGGTAGCGAAGCAGGGAGACGCCATAGGTGCGGAGGGGTTCGCCGACAGCATTAAAGAGGCCGAGGAGTTCGCCGGGAAAAACCCAGAACATGACGCCGATGCAGGCGGCCCATCCGGCGCCCATGCAGGCGGCGACGGCGACGGCGGCCTTGCCGCGCTGGGGCTGGCCCGCGCCGATGTTCTGTCCCATCACGGTGCCGGCGGCGGCGCGCAGGCCGAAGGCGGTCCAAGCCACGAGCGAGAAGAGTTGGGCGTAGCAGATGGTGTAGGCGGCCTGGGCGGCCGCGCTGTGTTCCAGTGTGCCGATGAATTTCAGCAGGAAGACGCCGGCGACGTTGAGCAGCACCGCCTGGATGCCCGTCGGAATTCCAATCCGGGCCACCATGCGCAGTACCGCGAAGTCGGGAACCAGCGTGAGGCGGTCCGGCGGCTGGATCAGCATTCTCCGGGAGATGATGAGCCAGATCGCGATCCCCACTCCCGCCCATGGGGCGATTACCGTCCCCAAGGCCGCGCCGGACGCCCCCATGGCGGGAAAGGGTCCGATGCCGATAATCAACACGGCGCTGATGAGCATGTTCAGGCAGGTGCAGAGGACGGCGAGTTTGAGGGGGGTGCGCGGGTCGCCCGATGCCTGAAAGGCCCCGGTAATCATAAACATGAGAAAAAGGGGCGCGCCGCAGGAGAACAGGATGCGCAGATAGGGCAGGGCATGGCGTTGCACGGACGGCGCGGCGTGGACGAAATCCAGGAAGCGCGGCGCGACGAAATAACCCAGCGGCGCAACTACGCCCACGAGGATCAGGACGGAACACAGGAGGGTCTGGTAGAAAATCCGGCTTATCGTGTCGCGGTCCTGGCGGCCCGCGTATCTCGCAATCATGACGTTCATGCCGTGGAACAGCGAGGCGATAAAGACCACCACGACCAGAAAGACCTGCCAGGCCACCCCGATCGCCGCG
>CAZLII010000282.1:0-6331 GCA_964559065.1 uncultured Nitrospirales bacterium
GTGGACACCGACGCGTGCTGGTTCCTGTGGGTGACGTCGCCCGACGGAGACGATGTCGGAATACAAAATGGTGATAACATTGGTGTGGACTTGGCATTGTGCCTGGGCGCTGAGGGCGAAGGCGAAGGCGAAGGCGAAGGCGAAGGCGAAGGCGAAGGCGAAGGCGAGCCTGAGAACGACCTCTGCGAAAACGCCATAGAAGTCTTCACCGGGGTGCCCGTTTCCGGCACGAATATCGGGGCGACCGGGATGGACATCTCGTCCTGCGCTTCAAACGACTACAATGATGTCTGGTACCGGTGGACCCCGGAAGATGATGGATTCGCGACCATCAGCCTGTGCGATTTCGCGGATTTCGACACGACATTGGCGGTCTATGACGCCTGCGGCGGCGGGGAGTGGGCGTGCAACGACGATGCGTGCGGGTTGGCGTCGGAAGTAGTCATGCTTGTAGAAGCGGACGAGGAGTATTTCATCCGCGTGGCCGGTTATGCAGGCGATTCCGGCAATTTCACGCTGCGGGCCTCCCTGCTGAGCGGCCAGGTGCTGGTGTTGTTCCAGAGTTGTGGCGACAGCCCGGACTTCGTGTCTCCCGCGCTGGAGAATCTCGGGATTGGCGACTTCCTGGTTGTCAACGATACCGATGCCTATGATGCGTTTATAGCGGCCTCTGCGTGGGACCTGATCATTGTGGATAACTACGCTAACAGTATCCCAGACGAGGCTCTGGACGCGCTGGTCGCATACCACAGCGGCGGGGGCCGCATCATCTTCTCAAACTGGCATGCAGGCTTCTTCTCGCACGCCATTGCGGACGAGATGGGCGTCAGTTACGTCAGTTCCTATACCGCGCCCCTTCCCATCCATGCATGGACGGCTACGCCGCTCTTTGACACGCCCAACAGCGTGCCTGACCTGGTGGACTTCATAGATACGTGCGACCAGGACGGCCATCGCGTCAATCCGACCACGGCGACCGCCATTGCCGGTTACACCGCGTCGCCGCAGGCTGATGAGGCGGCAATTGCCCTCAGCGCCAGCGGGCGCATTCTCCTGAACGCGTTCACGCCGGGTTTGGTGGATCAGGACGACGACAGCGACGGCAAGAACGACATGATTGAACTGTACGAGAATCAGATTCATTTCATGATTGGCGAAGGTGAGGGTGAGGGCGAAGGCGAAGGTGAGGGTGAGGGCGAAGGCGAGGGTGAAGGCGAAGGTGAAGGTGAGGGCGAAGGCGAGAGTGAATTCCACAGCGCCGACCAGAACCAGGATAACCTGATCAGCCTGTCGGAGTTGCTGCGGGTGATCCAGTTCTATAATTCCGGCGGCTACCACTGCGCGGATCCGCCCGAGAGCACCGAGGACGGCTATGTCCCCGGTCCCGGCGCGGACCACGCCTGCACGCCGCACGCCTCAGACTATAACCCGCAGAACTGGCTGATCAGCCTGTCCGAGTTGCTGCGGGTGATTCAGTTCTACAATGCTGGCGGCTATTACGCCTGCCCGGGCGAAGGCACGGAAGACGGCTTCTGCGTGGGCCCGACCCCATAGCGCATATTTTCCGCAGGTTTCCCGCATGCGGCGAAGGATTGGCTGTTCCCGCCGCATGCGGGTTTTTTTTGAGCGGCTTGGAACCCCGTTTCTTGTCAATCCCATCATGTAAAAAACACGAGAATCAACTTTTCCTGGAACAGGGGGATGTGTTTGCTTCATAGGCCAAACAACCCTGTTTCCTTTTTTCGCGAATGTCGGTTTATCTCCGCCGGGATCTGGGAATAGGGCGCTTCGCGCAGTTGTTTCGTTCTTGATTTTAGGCGCATCTGTTTGTGTCCGATACTGTTTTCGGGCAATGCCTCAAACAGAACGAAAAGGGTGTGTGTGCAGCAGACAAGCAGAGGTAGCGTTTCGACACGTGTGTATCAGCGCGTATCTTTGGAAGGGATGAACACCATGCGACCAGGGACAGATTTTGTGCGATTTGCGAGCGGTTTGGCGACGGTTTTTGTATTGATGGCGCTTTGCGGCGCAGCGGTGGCTGAAAACGCGGCCGGACAAGTGCTCAACGGCGCGGCCCCGGAAGGCGGTGCTCCGGCGTCAACGCCGGCGGCGAAACCGGCGCCCAGTGGCGCGCCGAAAAGCGCTTGCGACATTTCCATTGATTTCGATGATGTCGTGGCGCCATGCTTTTTCAGTGTCACCACCCGGCTTACGGACGCGTATGCGCCGCTAGGAGTGCATTTTGAGGGACCGGGAGGGAACGATGGCGGCGCCATACTCGATGAATGCGGGTTTTTTGGCGTCACCGGGCACTCCTCGCCGAATTTTCTCGCTTTCAACATCTTCTTGAGCATGGCTGACGGCGGCGTGCCGCAAGGGCCGGAGCGGATTTCGTTTGATTTTCCTGTATCGCGCTTCAGCGCGAAATTCGGCGGCAGCGACCCCGGCGATGTCACGCTCACCGCATTTGATACGGCGGACAATCCTGTTGACAGCAATACGGGGCCGGTACAGCCAGACCTGTTGGACATTGCGGTGATCGCTGAAAACATAGCCTACGTGGAAATATCGTTCACATCCCCCTACCTTGTGGTGGATGATCTTTGCATCACGCGGGCGACGGCGGGCCGCGTGTTGCTCATGATGAGCCTCTGCGGCGGCGGCCAGGATCGGGCCACTGCCGCCCTCTCCAATCTTGGTCTGACGGACGTGGTGACGACGGGCAACCGGGACACCTTCTCTGGGCTGTTGGATATCCCCGGTTGGGACTTGGTGATCGTGGATTTCTACAACGATCCCGGCCTGAACACCGAAGTGCTGGACAAACTGGAAGCGTATTACGACAACGGCGGTCGGGTGATTCTGTTCGGGTGGGATCTCTTCATGTCCCATGCGGCGCATCCGTTGTGGAACAAGATCGGAATCACCGTGCTGAGCGACTACACGACGCCCAAGCCGGTCTATAATTGGTGGAACAGCAATCTGTTTTTCACGCCGAATTCCGTACCCGACCTCACGAACTTTTTTGATGACTGCTTGAGGGATGGGCAGAACCTTGGCGTAACAACGGGCCTCGCGCATGCCGGATACACGGGTTCCTCCATGCCGGGCGAGGTCGCCATCGCCTCGGATCCGGACATGCGCTTTATCGTCAACGCCTTCGCGCCGCAAATGGTCAATCAGGACGCGGACACCGATGGCAAGCACGACATGGTGGAGTTGTACGAGAACCAGATCGCACATGTCCTGCGCGGCTCCGGCGTGTTGTTGTACACGTTTCCCTGCGGCGGTAGTGCGGATTTTGCCACCCCGGCCCTGGAAAACCTGGGGCTGCCCTACACCCGCACGGATTCGCAGGACGTGTTTCAGTGGCAACTGGCTGTGGGCGACTGGGACATGGTCATCGTGGATGAATACAATGGGGCGCTATCCTCGGACCTGATGGACGCCCTGATGTCCTACTATGATTTGGGCGGCAGGGTCATTTTCGCATCCTGGTACTTATGGGGGTATCCGCCGACCGCCGTTCTGGACCGCGTGGGCGCGACATACGTCTCCGCTTATGATATTCCCGTGTCCATCCGTCCCTGGATGCCCAATTCCCTTTTCAACGCGTTGAATGATGTTCCGGAATTGCTGAATTGGATCGATCCCTGCACAACTGACGGCCACTACCTTGAGCCGTCCTTTGGCACGGCGCACGCCGGATACACCCCAACGCCGGAGCCGAACCAGGCGGCGATCATTGTCAGCCCGAACGAGCGCATGATCCTCAACGGCTTTACGCCCGGCGCGGTGGACCAGGACGCCGACTTTGACGGCAAGAATGACATGGTCCAACTCTACGAAAACGAAATCTACGGCATGCTCGGCCTCGGCGCCGATTTGCTGGCGGCCACACCGCCCTCGTTTTCGTTCCGGGCGCTCCCGGGCGCGGGCGTCATGAACAACATCACCCTGGAGAACCTGTCCACTGTGCCGGTGCCGTGGACGGCGGGCGCGCTCAAGGTCTTGTGCGTGTTCGCCGACGACAACCGTCCGTTCCTGGATGAATTCGACCGCGAGCCGGGCATCGGTGTTGTGGACTATTTCGACGCACGATCCGCCACCCCGACCGCCGCCGAGATGGCCGATTACGACGTGGTGATTGTGGCGAGCAACTTTGCCTTCGCCAATCCGGCGCTGATGGGAGACAATCTGGCGGACTACGTGGATGCAGGCGGCAAAGTCATCCACAACACGGCTACCTTCGTGGATGATTCCGGCATCGGCTGGCACCTCCAGGGCCGCTTTGTGACGGACGGCTACATGGCGTTCAATCCCAACGCGCCTGCTGATTACACGTCCCATACGCTGGGCGCCTATGACGGAGGCCACCCCATCATGGACGGTGTCACCGCCATAGAGTGTTCGCTCCTGGCCAATGCTACCCTCGCGCCCGGCGCGGTCTGGGTCGCCGAATATGAACATGGCGTGCCTATGGTCGCCACCCAGGGCGGCAGCGTCGTTGGCATCAACGTCTTTGTCCTGGGCAGCGTCGTCTACTACGGGGGCGATGTTGCGCGGCTGTTCCGCAACGCCGCCCTTTACCTCGCCGCGGATTCGTGGTTGACAATCAGCCCCACCGAAGGCGTGCTGCCGCCGCTCGGCACAACCATGATTTCGGTATCGGCCAGTTCGGCGGGACTTGATCCGGGGTTCTTTGATGCCCGGGACGTGGACATCCAGGCGACCAGCGGACCCAGCAGGGCCGCCGTTTCCGTGGATTTCGGCATTGTCGCGCCCTGCATGGACGACGCCGAATTTACGCAACTGCCGAAAATGAACTTCGATATTGATTGGAATGCCTATGTCAGCAGCGATTCGTCCTCCTATAGGGTCTATGAGAACTTCTGGGGCTTGACTGGCGACATCACCGCCCTGCGGTGGTGGGGCGTTGACGCCGAGTGCTGCTGGACGGAATGCGACCGCACATGGCCCGACAACTTCCGCATCGGTTTCTACACGGACAATGGCGGCCTGCCCGACACCCTCGTTGCGCAGTTTGTGCTCGTGCCGACGGTGTGGAACATGGGCCTCCTTGGCATAGGTTTCTTCGAGATAAAGCAGTATGAGGTGACCTTGCCCACCCCTGTTGCGCTTACGGACGGCTGGGTTTCCATTGAAGGCGTGGATACTGGTTCCTGCTGGTTCCTGTGGGGAACTGCACGCGCCGGCGACGGGGTCGGACTGCAGGACATCGGCGGGCTTGCAAATGTGGGCGCTGATTTTGCGCTGTGCCTGGCGACAACCCCCCTGGAATGTAGTCCCATCGCCGCGCTTTCCTGCAATACCGTCATCGCGGGGTCCAATGTCGGTCAGCCCTCCAATATTGACTATTATTCGTGTAGCGGTTGGAACGAATCGGGGCCGGAATCGGTCTACAGTTTCACCCCGGCCGCGGACACGACAGTCACCATGACCCTGTCGGACATGTCGGCGGACCTGGACCTGTTCATCCTGGAAGATGCCTGTTTGCCTGATCGCTGCATCACAGTTGGCAATAACACTGTTACTTTCGCCGCGTTCACCGGGACGACATACTACGTCGTCGTGGATGGATACTACGGTGTGACCAGCGATTTCACATTGACCATCACATGCGTGGGTGGCGAGGGCGAAGGCGAAGGCGAGGGCGAAGGCGAGGGCGAAGGCGAGGGTGAGGGTGAAGGCGAAGGCGAGGGTGAGGGCGAAGGTGAAGGCGAAGGCGAGGGCGAAGGGGCAACGGAGCAGTTCCAGTTGACATTGGCAGTACTGGGCAACGGTTCCACCACGCCGCCGCCGGGGGTTTATTCCTTTGATGCGGGCAGCAACATCTATTTGTTTGCAGAACCCGATTATGGTTGGTTCTTTGACCGATGGGAGGGGGATACAGACGGGTTGACGAATCCCCTAAGCCAGGGAACCGGGGTCCTGATGGACAGGGACCGCGTCCTGACCGCTGTTTTTCTCCCCGGCGACTGGGTGCTTGAAATCGCCGCCACCGCCGGCGGCACTACTTATCCCGCCCCAGGATTCCATGCGTTTCTGGATGGCGCCGTCGTCTGGCTCTTCGCGGACCCCGATCCCGGCTTTGCGTTTGATAATTGGAGCGGCGACATGGACAGTACATCGCAGTATGTGTCCATCACGATGGACAGCGACAAATCGGTGCTTGCCCATTTCGCCCCGGCCGACTGGATGCTGACGGTCCTGCACGCGGGAACAGGCGGAGGCGCTACCTTCCCGCCCAACGGCGCAGTCGAAGGCTTTCTGGATGGACGAAGAACTGGAATTGTGCTTCAAGGTGTGA
>CAZLII010000283.1:0-6327 GCA_964559065.1 uncultured Nitrospirales bacterium
GCATCGAGGCGCTGGGCGGGTCACTCCTGGTGCGCGGCTGTGAATTCCTGGAAGACAAGCCGCAAATCCGCCTGGGACGCGGCGTCGAGCGCGCCATCATCACGGAAAACCTCATCGCCGGAAAGGTGCGCATCGAAAACAAGGCCCGCGGTCGCGCGATCATCAAAAACAACGCCGCCACGCCCCGAGACAAATTCTGGCGCGAATACCACCAAAGCGCGCCTGGCTTCCGCTCCCGGTCGTTGCGGAAAGCGGGCAAATGAAAAAAATAGGTGGCTGCCCCCTATTTCCCATTTCCTGTCCCCTATTTCCTCCTTGCAGCGCAAAGACAAGCCCCTGCCCCGTGCGCACTACGCATGGGAATGACAAGCACTTCGCCCCGCCCCAGCGCGGTTTCCGCGAAAGCCGACGAATCGCCCCCCAGACGCTGGCTTCGTATCCTGCGATGACGGCGGACTATAATGCCCCTGCTTCATAACATATCCGCCGCCATGTCCTGACGCAATCGCGAAAAACGTATAGCAAGGCATTCACCATGGGATTCTCCGTCCGTATTGCAGGCTGCTTGGGCATTTCGGCGCTCTGGGCGCTCATGGTAGGCCTTGGCCTGGAAGCGTATGCGCGATACCGGGACCGGGCGGATCAGGCGCGGGTGCCCTGGGCCGCCATAGACAACGATGCCCTCCGCAACGCGCATGCGGCGGTGTTACAGCGCTATGAGCCGGTGTGGCCCATGCCCCCCGCGCCCGCCTTCGCTGAAATCCTGGACGCGAATGAATCACAGCGTCTGGAACTGGCCCGCGCGCTTGACGCAGTCATCGTTGCGTGTGATCCGGACCGCATCGTGCGCAAAACATATCCCGGCGCAACCGCCTGGAATAGCGCGCCCCTCTTGACGACTTTGCACGAGGGGGTTTTCATTGAATCGCTGTTCCGCGATGAACATGCGCCGTTTCAGTCCGTATGGACGGCTGCCGCAGAAACTGGCGCGGTGCAGGCATTGGATGAGCGCCTGATTGTGGACGAACCGCCCCGCTTCCATATGTTGCTCCAGCGCAATATAAATGACGGTCAGGCTTTCGAGATGCTGTTTGCCATCCGCCCCAGTATCTTCAGCGATCCCTGGAAGTCTTTTACGCCCAATCTCAGTTTCACGACCGGGATTCCGTTGCAGGGCATCGCGCGGTTCAGCACCAACGAACACGGCTACCGGGGCGGTTCCATGGCCATCCCCAAGCCGCCGGCCTCTTTTCGCGTGGTTTGCATCGGCGGGTCCACCACCGTCGAGGGCTTCACCGACGCCACAACCTACCCCGCCATTTTGCAACATGTCCTGCATGCACGATTCGGCGCGGATGGTGTGGAGGTCGTCAACTGCGGCATGTTCGCGGAAACAACCGGCGGGCAATTCCGACGCATAGGGGAATACCTGGACCTTTCCCCTGATCTCATTATTTACTATAATTTCATCAATGATCCGCGATGGAAGGATGCGTTCTGGCTGGATGTCGGCGCAAAGGGCGTCTGGGGGCGCGTGCGGCGCATACTGGCGCGACACTCGATGTTTGTTCGTCGCGCCATGAATCGACTGTGTCTGGCGCCGGACGGCGTGGTGGTGCAGGATTTGCACATGACGACGTTTGCGTCCCTGCGGCGGATTGCAGAGCAGTGCCGTGAACGCGATGTTCCGCTTGCCGTATGCAGTTTCGCTGCGCCCGCCCCCGAGGCTTTGAGCGATGATGACCGGACGGCGCTGAACCTGGACCTGCGCGCCAATTGGTTTCACATGCTCGATCTGGGATCATATTATCGCCTGCTCGCCCTGTATCATCGGGAACTCGAGGCCTTCTGCGTCCGGGAAGCGATAGACTATGTCCCCGTCGCGGAACAAATTCACGGCGGCTATGACTTGTTTACAGACCTCTGCCACATGACGCCGTCGGGGGTTGAACGCAAGGCCATGATTGTCGCCGACTACATTGAAGACCGGTGGGGCGATCACATTCGTGCATTGCTCTCCGGGGCATCCTGACCCCACAAGAAGCCATGCCACCGGACAGGCGGGCCATGCAAGGTGACGGCCGCCGCGTATTCCGCGCCGACGTCAATTAAGACCGTGCGCCAAGGCTTTCAGGCACGCCTCCATGCGAAAACAGGAAAATGAGTAACATTTCAGCGGAATGGCGTAAACCATGAGGTCATGCCATATTGGTAATGTTTTAGCCGACTGGAATAATCACTATGCATAACCTGTCATTGCTAGCGAAGCGTAGCGCGGCAATCTGGATACCAAGTGCGCCTCAGATTGCTTCGCGCCACCCCCTCAAAGGGGGACTTACGCCACATATTTGAGAGTGACTCATAGCGTCTTGGAAAGGCGAAAGAGTCGAAACTTTGCGTAATACAAGAAATCAGTGCTGTCCAAAATGAATCTGATATTCATAGACAAATTCTCACGACATGCGCCCGGCCTGAAAGGCCGCAAAAAATCAGCCCAGGGCATCGCCCTGGATTAGTTGAATAGTTCAAATGAAAGCCCTGAAAGGGCGAAACAACCGTTCAAGCAAAATCATGCTTGTCCAAAATAGACTATTGGCAATCCAAACCACATGTTTCAATAACCTTGAAAATATCATCGAATCGGGGCAACGCCAAGGGCTTTCCCTACAGGCAAACCTGTCCCCGAGAATTTCTGAAGCAGTATTGGTTACTTGGGTAAGAGGGTTGCCGCTTTTCTCCCTCACCCTGCCCCTCTCCCGGAGGGAGAGGGAATTTATGGCGAAAACCTGAGGAATGCCGCTACTCCCTCTCCCTCTGGGAGAGGGGTGGGGTGAGGGAGGGACGTTACTCCCTCTCCCTCTGGGAGAGGGGTGGGGTGAGGGGAACAAAATGGGACACCTTGGAACAAGGGCCAATGATGTGTCAGGGATTCCCACGGGGATCTTTGCGCACAGGAAAAGCCCGTGACATCATCTTGATTCAACAGGATTGTCCAAGGGGCTTGGGCATAGCCTATGAATTACTTAACAACTTAATGTTGCGGCGCAGCGCGGCCACCGTTTCCTGCCCAAGTATGACGCGGTCCATGTCCACGAAAAAAATCTTGACGATTGTTACCCCGTTGCGTAACGCGGCGCGGCAACCCTGGTATCACAATACGTCCGCTTTTCGGCATGGCGAACGCATATGGCCATCACAGGGCAAAAACAATAATAGGTGGCTATCCCCTATTACCACCTATTACTCCTTACCCTGGATCAGGCACTCCGGTGTTATTCGGCCTTTTTTCCGCGTTTTCGCGGAAACACCCAGATTCTCGCCCGCCCTCGACTCGTGAGTCATTGTTAGTGCATACTACATGTGAGCACTAAGAAGGAGCCTTGAGACATGGAAGCAACCCTCCTGGATATGCGCCACAACCCCAAGAAAATTCTTGAAGCCATCGAGCGCAATGAAGTTGTCACGCTGACCAAGCGGGGCAAGTCGGTAGCCCGTATTGAGCCCATCGGTAACAGCAAACGGCCCAGCATGCGGCCTTCGGCATGTGGGCGGACCGTGACGATATGGCCAATCCCTCTGTGTATGTCCGTGAAATGCGGAAGGGGCGCTTTGATGATCTTTGATACCGATGTGATTATCTGGGCGCTACGGGGGAACAAACGCGCAACAACAGCAATTGATCGCGCCGAATCGCTTGAGATATCGGTTGTAAGTTACATGGAATTGCTGCACGGCGTTCGCGGGATGAGAAGATGAAGCTGATAGTCGTACGACACGGGGAGACCGAGTGGAATACTCAGGGTCGAGAGATGGGGCAACTCGACAGTCTTCTGACAGCCCAAGGGGTCCGGCAGGCGCATGCCATCGCACGCCGACTGAGCCGCATACCGTTTGGCGTTCTCTACAGCAGTGATCTGGGGCGTGCTATCACTACGGCAGAAATCATCGGAAAATGTTGCGGGAAAAAGGTTCGCATTGACCCGGGGTTGCGCGAACGTCATATGGGCATCTTTCAAGGACTCACCGTCGAGGAGATGCGCGAGAGATTCCCGGAGGAACGACAGAAATACGAGAGCATCGGGTT
This sequence comes from uncultured Nitrospirales bacterium, assembly GCA_964559065.1. Taxonomy (GTDB): domain Bacteria; phylum Hydrogenedentota; class Hydrogenedentia; order Hydrogenedentales; family CAILVY01; genus CALEDJ01. Next base: position 4,085 of record CAZLII010000283.1, read on the forward strand.
CGAGTATGTCATTCCTGGCGGCGAGAGTGCGAGGCAACGTCTGGAGAGAAGCGTCCATATCCTGACGGCCATTGCCGAAAGGCATCCTGCTGAGACGGTTGTCGCCGTGACGCACGGAGGCTTCTTGATGGGGTTCTTTGAGTCGGTCCTTGGCATCCCACCAGGGAACGGGTGGCGATTCAAGCGTCACAACGGAAGCTATAGTGTTTTCGAGTACTCCGGTGGACGCTGGAGTCTTGAGGTGTGGAACGACGTCGGTCATTTGGATGGCACCGAAACTCTTGATGATCCGACAATTCAGGAAAAATGACAACGGAAACCGGGACAGCCACCTATTTCCTAGCGCAACGTTTACAGTCAATTCGATAACTGCGCGAATTGTTCTGGATTCCCGCTTGCGCGGGAATGACGAATTGCGCAAAACGCCTCATTTTTCGTGCGTCATTCCCGCGCAAGCGGGAATCCAGAAATGAAAAACCACGCGTTAACCGAACACGAATGCGACAGCATATATCCATCAAAAGAAAGAATCAAAAAACAGGTGGCGATCCTCTATTTGCTCATGGCGTATAGGGCACGGTGCCGGTTTCGTCGGTGGGGTAGCCCCATTGCTGGATGTAGCGGTCGCCGTGCAGGAATGCGTCGCCCCGCTCCCGGAGGATTTCGCGGAGCATGGCGTCGAGTTCGTCCTGGATGGACCGGGCCTCCGGCGCGCCGGCGAGGTTGTTCTTCTGAAAGGGGTCGCTTTCGTTGTCGTAGAGCAGCCAGGGGCCGTCGAGGTCGCGGACGTAGGTGTGGCGGCGGGTGCGGATGCCGCGATATTCCCTGCCACCGCCCTGGCGGGTCCATTCGCCGAACGGCGCATAGCAGGCGATCAGCGCCGCGCCGTCGCCGTCCGATTCGCCGCCGCGCAGCAGCGGCGAGAAGTCCGCCCCTTCGACCCCTGCCGGAATCGGCACATCGCACAGCCCCAGCAGGGTCGGCATGATGTCGGGCGCGCCGAAGGGTTTCGTAATCACGCGCCCGGCGCGGCCCAGCGCCGCCGGATACCTCAACAGGAACGGCACGCGGATGGATTCGTCATAGGGCCGCTGCTTGCGCATCTGGCCCTGCGAACCCAGCATGTCGCCGTGGTCGGAGGTGAACACAAAGACGGTGTTCTCCGCCAGGCCCGCTTCGTCGAGCGTGCGCAGCAGGTCGCCGATGCAGGCGTCCAGCGCGGAACAATGCGCGTAGTAGCCCGCCAAATCCCGGCGCGCCCACGCCGCCGCGTCATCCGGCACATTGTCGCGCAGGGCCAGCGCATCGGGGGCATACATCCGCCGGAATTCCTCCGGCGCGGTTTCGTAGGGATTGTGCGGCGGCCCCCAGGACAGCATCAACAGAAACGGCCGCTCGGCGGTGCGGTCGCGGAGATACTGCTGGGCGTCGCGGGTCTGCGCAATCGCGTCATAGCCGTCCCAGAACAATTTCTCCGGACCATCCGCGTAATACGGTGATTGGTTGTAACTGTGCGTGCATTCCAGCACTTTCCAGTAATCGAAACCCTGCCGCCGTTCGCGCGGGATGAAATTCGAACGGCCGCGCCCGTCCAGATGCCACTTGCCGATGTACGCCGTGTCGTAGCCCGCCGTCTTGTACGCCTCGGCGATGGAGGTCGCCTCGTCGCGCAGCGGCACGTCGTTCATGAACACGCCATGCGTCAGCGCGTATTGTCCGGTCAACAGGCTGCCCCGATAGGGCGAACACACCGGGCATGTGGACACCGCCGTGGCGAAGTCCACGGATTCCGCGCGCAGACGGTCCAAGTGCGGCGTGTGCACATTCGGGTCCCCCGCGTAGCCCGTGGCCTGCGCTCGCCACTGGTCCGCAAAGACAAAGACTACGTTGGGACGTCCAGCGACCGCGCCGGGCATTTCGCCTGCCGTGGAAACGCCCGCTGCCGCCGCCAACGCGCCCGCGCCCGTGCGCCTGATGAATTCCCTTCGGTCAATGCTCATGGCAGGCTCCCTTTTGCGTTCATGGGCATTACCATAGGCTGCGCCCGCCCCGCGATGTCAAACACCGCCCCACGCCGGTGATAGCGCATTGGCTCATCCTGTGCGTGTTCGAGACGCCCTGCGCCGAAAGACAAAGGCGTTTCCTGAGCATGCGCAACAGGCGCGACGCGGGAGCGTCGCGGTGGTGCGCGACACCGCAGGAGCGGTGTCACGAGGCAGAGATTCTTCGTCCCTCGTTGCACC